>CALCHA010000182.1 GCA_937901265.1 uncultured Phycisphaerales bacterium | reverse complement strand
TCTCGGGGTCCAAGGCTCGGCGGCAACGCACCCTGCTGTCCGCGGCGCTCTTCTTCGTGCTCGGCGGCGCGGCGGCGATGGCGTGGTTCCTCTGGGGCATGGGCGTGAGCCAGGGTCACTCGGTGTCGCTGCATGTGGCCGGCCTGGGAATCGAAGCGCCGCTGCTGGCTGCGGGCGTCATCGGCGTGGGAATGCTCCTGGGGGTGCTGGGGCTGATGGGGCGGACGTACGAGGTGCAACTGCCCGCCGGGCGCGGGCGATTGACCCGCGAGGAGCTGAAATACCTGCGCGTGGCGGCGGTGAAGGCGTCGGTCAAGGGGATGCTGCGGGCCGGGTGAAGTTTCAGAGATGGGAGCAATACCCAAAACCAACCCACGGAGTGACAGGGCCGTTGGGCGGGGCTATCCTGCGACGAAGCCGGACGCGCGGCAACCTGTGCCTCGTGACCCGCATATAAAATCCGCGCTAACGTTGGAGGTCGCAATGAAACGGGCTGTGTATGTCATGGCGGCGATGTCGATTGTGAGCGTGACGCATGCGGTGGCGCTGCAGGCGGCCCCGCCGGGCCGCGGCACAGCAGGCGGTGGCGGCACAGAGTCGCCCACGCTCAAGGCGCTCTATCCAGGCATCAAGCCGGTGCTATCGATGGATCAGCTCAAGGCGCTGAAAATTGAAAACACAACCATTGATTCGGTGACGCAAAACAATGGCTCCATACAGGTCACCGCCACGGTCACGCACGCGCCCGAGAATGACAAGGTGAAAGTGTGGATCGGCTTGCCGGCGAATTGGAATGGACGGTTCGAGGGCACCGGCGGCGGTGGCTGGATGGGCGGAAGCGCCTTCGGAATCAATGGCCCGGTGAGCCAGGGGTTCGCAGCCGGGGCCACGGATACGGGGCACACCACCTTTGATGGAAGCTTCGGCCTTGGCGCCGACGGCAAGCCGGCGTGGCAACTCATCAAGGATTGCGCCTATCAGGGCATTCACGACATGACGGTCGTCGGCAAGGCGCTGACCACGGCGTACTATGGCAAGCCTCCGAAATATTCCTATTTTGTGGGGTTCTCGCAGGGCGGACGGCAGGCACTCTCAGAAGTGCAGCGGTTTCCCGACGATTACGAGGGTGTGGTGTCGGGCTGTCCGGCGATCAACTGGCAACAGTTCATAATTTCAGATTTGTGGCCGCAGGTCGCGATGAATGCCGCCAAAGACCGCATGCCGGCGGCCAAGCTGCGTGCAGCCACGCAGGCGTTCATCACCGCATGCGACGAAGTGGACGGCGTGAAAGATGGCCTGGTGGAAGATCCCTCGCGCTGCACCTGCGACCTGAAAGCCCTTGTGGGCACCCAGGTGGGCGGAAGTGAATTCACGGCAACGGATGCCGAGGTGCTGCAGAAGATTTGGGATGGACCGCGCGGGAAGGACGGGAAATTCCTGTGGTATGGACTTTCCAAGGGAGCCGATCTAACCGCACTGGGTGGCGCCCAGCCGTTCAGCATTTCGATGGATTGGATCAAGTATTACCTGGTGAAAGACCGCAGCTGGGATATTGCCAAGCTGACGCCCGATGAATTTGAGAAGCTGTTCCATCAATCCGTGCAGGATTGGGCGGAAATCTTCGGCACGGACCATCCGGATCTGACAAAGTTCCGCGATCACGGCGGAAAGGTGTTGATTACGCACGGCCAGGCCGACCAGCTCATCCCCACAGAGGGCAGCATTGATTATTACAAACGGGTCATGGAGAAAATGGGCGGCAGGGACAAGACGATGGAGTTTGCACGCCTGTTTTTGATTCCCGGCGCTGGCCACGGTTTTGGCGGTATCGGCGATGGGGGCCTCAGCGCGGTGATCAAGTGGGTCGAGAAAGGGACGGCTCCCGAAAAACTCATCAACGGCACGCAGAGCGGCGGGAAAACCCGTACGCGGCCGTTGTTCCCTTATCCTGCACTGGCCAGGTACAAGGGCACCGGAAGCACGGACGACGCAGCGAATTTTGAAAGCTATCTGCCGAAACAATAGGCCCTTCGCGAAGCAAGGAGCCGGCTGACCCGCGAGGGGATGCTGCGGACCGGGTGAAAATTTCACGCGCCCATCGCGGCCCGGGCGCGATGAAAAAGCGGGCACAATGGCCCCCCCCCGCGCACCCCTGGGCGCTGAGGACGATGACGGAAACACGAAGCAGCGAAGGGACGACCAATGGCACGAAGGCGCTGTCCCGAGTCGCGGGATCCCTCCCAGCAATGGAACATCGCCTTCAGAGAAAGAGACCAAACTCTGACAAACCTCTTCGTGCGCTTCGTGGGTCCTTCGTCACTTCGGGTTCAAGTCTGGACTCGCGAAGGAAAGCGTTTCCGCGCTTCGATAGAGCCTCTCACCGGAGCCAGGCGGCGAGCTGCTGCGCGTAGTAGGTGAGAATGAACGCCGCCCCGGCCCGTTTGAAGGCGTGCATCGTTTCCAGCACCGTTTCCTTCTCATCGATCCAGCCGTTGGCGGCGGCGGCTTTGAGCATCGCGTATTCTCCCGAGACCTGGTAGACCGCCGTGGGCACCGGCGCGGCGTCGCTGACCGCCTTGAGGATGTCCAGGTAGGGCAGGCCGGGCTTGACCATGAGCAGGTCCGCCCCCTCGGCAACATCCAGCGCGGCTTCGCGCAGGGCCTCCGCCGGGTGCCGCCGGTAGTCCATCTGGTAGGTCTTGCGGTCGCTGAGACCGGAGCCGGCCTGCGGCGGGGATTCGGCGGCATCGCGGAACGGGCCGTAGAACGCGGAGGCGTATTTCACGGCATAGGAGAGGATCGCGGTGTCGGGGAAGCCCGCGGCGTCCAGGCCGGTGCGGATGGCGGCGACCATGTGGTCCATCGCGGCACTCGGGGCGATGATGTCGGCGCCGCAGCGGGCGTGCAGGGCGGCTTGCTGGCCGAGATTGGCCACGGTGAGATCGTTGTCGACGGTGGGGGTCGCGGTGAGCGGGCCGCAATGGCCGTGGGAGGTGTATTCGCAGTAGCACAGGTCGGTGATGGCCAGCAGCGGCAGACCGGCGTCCTTGGCGGCGCGCAGCGTCCTGCACACGGCGTTGGTTTCATCGTGCGCGTGGCTGCCGGCGGGATCCTTGTGGTGCGGATCGGTGACGCCGAAGAGGAGGAACGCGGAGAGCCCGCCATCGGCGAGTTGGCGGAGATGGGTGAGGGCGGTATCGGGCGAGAACTGAAATTGCCCAGGCATGGAGGCGATGGGGGTTTTGATATTTTTGCCCAGACGCACGAAGAGCGGGGCGACGAAGTCGGAAGGGTGGAGGCGGGAGGAGGCGAGCAGGTCTCGCAAGAGCGGCGAGGCGCGAAGGCGCCGCGGGCGGAGGTTCGCGGAAGCGGGGAGCGGCGATGGGGGAGGGGTGGGGTGCATGGAAGTAGTTTGTAATAACCAATGACAAATCACAAATGACAAAGGACAAATGGCGGAGGGGCGGCTCAATCGCATCCTCCCCTCAGAGCCGCGACCGTCAGGGAGCGACCCTTGGGCATTCGCCGCGCTGCGAGTCGCTTTCTCACGGGTGCGGCTCCGATGCTGCCAACGCTTTCGGAAGGTGCGTGCGTGGAGGTGGGCGGGGTGAGGATGGAGTTGGGTGGGGGGAGGGTTGCCGCAAGTTTTAATTGGATGGCGGCTGTGGGATTTAGAGTGGTGGTTGAGAGGCGATCAACTGGGTTGGTGACTGATATTACGAGGTCGACCCATTGTTTCATCGTCCGGGGCCGACTAAAATCGCTTTGCATGGATGATAAAAACACTGAACGTCAGAACGCACTTGGGTCGTTGGAGCTATTTGTTGTCGAGAACGACGACTTGTTGCGCGTGGAGTCCTTGATTGGTCGATTTAATTTATTCGACGCACTCGGTATTGCCCAGGCCGAAATCAAGCACTCCAATTTTCTGGCATTTATTCTCGATCCTGCTGAATCACATGGACAGTCTCAATTGTTTTTACGTGCATTGCTCATGGACCTGCTCAAAATGGCTCCGTCGAAACTTCGACCGTTGTCGCCGATCGCCATAGATGGATTGGACCTTCGGGGGGTACAGGTGCGCCGAGAGTGGAACGGTATTGATTTATTGATCACAGCCGACGAACCAGCTCTG
>CALCHA010000181.1 GCA_937901265.1 uncultured Phycisphaerales bacterium | reverse complement strand
TTCCGATCTCTAAATTCTGCCGGGGTTGGTGCCGCAGACGTTCGTGCCAGGCTTTGAGGATGTGGGGGAACAGGGCTGAGGGGAGCAGAGGTTCGAGCGCGCGACTGACGCGACGGCACGGCGGGTGAGCGGGTAGAATGGCGGTACTTCTCGATGTTTTGCAGAGGAACATGCTGTGTCGAAGCCGCGGATTTTGACGGGGGATACGCCAACCGGACGGCTGCACCTGGGCCACTGGGTCGGCTCGCTCGAGAATCGCGTCGCGATGCAGGCGGCCTATGACTGCTATTTCATCATCGCCAACGTGCATGCGTTCACGGCACCGTCGCGGTTGGAAAACCCCGGCGAGGTGCGGCAGTCGGTGATGGATATCACGCTGGATTATCTGGCCGCCGGGATCGATCCGACGGTGTCGACGATCTTTGTACAGTCGGAAATTCCCGCGATCGCCGAACTCACCTTCCTCTTCGCCATGCTCATTCCCTTCAACCGGTTGATGCGCAACCCCACGCTTAAAGATGAAATTCGCGACAAGGGCCTCGGCGAAAATTACTCCTTCGGCTTTCCGATGTACGCCGTGGGGCAGTGCGCCGACATTCTGGCCTTTCGGCCGGCGCTGGTGCCCGTCGGGGAGGACCAGCTGCCGCACCTGGAGCTCTGCCGCGAGGTCGGCCGGCGCTTTGACCAGCTGTTCTGCAAGGTCGATCCGCACACACAGGACAAGGATTACGTGAAGGCCGGCGGGGTGTTTCCCGTCATCGAGGCGAAGCTGGGCCGCGTGCGGCGGCTGGTGGGGACGGGTGCCCCCAGCGCGGAGACGGGGCAACTTCTGAAGATGAGCAAGTCGCTGAACAACTCGATTTTTCTGAGCGACGATCCCGATGCGGTGAAGAAGAAGGTGATGGGGATGTACACCGATCCGAACCGCAAGCGGGCAACGGACCCCGGCGAGACGGATGCGGAGAAGAACCCGCTGTGGGCCTATCACGAAACGTTCAACCCCGACACCGCGTGGGTGAGCGAATATCAGGCGAAGTACAAGGCCGGCGGCGTGGGCGATGTCGAAGTGAAGCGCAAGCTGGTGGAGGTGCTGGTGGCGCTGATCGAGCCGATGCGCCAGCGGCGGCTCGAATTTGAGAAGGATATGGGCGCCGTATTGAACGTGCTGAAGCAGGGCACGGCCAAGGCGAACGTTGTCGCGGAGGAAACGCTGTACATGGCCAAGGAGGCGATGGGGCAGGGATATTGGCGGCGGGAGCTGCGTGGGCTGTGAGGCGGATTTTCTTCGGACCCTCGTTAGAATAGGGTGATCGTGAAAGGGAAGGCATGAAGCGGGAATTTACGGCGCGCGTGTGGACGGAGGGGGAGTGGTACATCGCCCACTGCGCGGAGGTGGATGTAGCGAGTCATGGGAGCACGGAGGCAGAGGCGCTGGAGAATCTGCGCGAAGCGCTGGAGTTATATTTTGAGCCTCCCATGCCGACGGTCACTCCGACGTTGACGCATATTGAGGTGGAAATTGGGGCGGCTTAGACCGTTTTCCTATCGGGAGGTGCGGCGCAACTTGCTGGCGGCGGGGTTTGCGGAAGTCGGCCAAAAAGGGAGCCATGTGAAATTTGCGAAGATTTCCGCAGCCGGGGTTCGCACGGCGATTGTTCCCCATCATACGAGTGACATTCCCGTGGGAACGCTGCGCAGTATTTTGAGTCAGGCAGGGCTTACGCCGGATGCCTTCGAGGCACTGTGACATACGAGCGGACGTGTCGTGTGAAGGGTCGCCGGGATGGCGAAGGCGGCGATGGGGCAGGGATATTGGCGGCGGGAGCTGCGCGGGCTGTGAGGCTCAGGGACGAGGTGCCAGCGCCAAGCCGAGCCGGAGGGCTCAGCGGTCCAGGACATCCCATCGCAGCGTTCGTTCGCCCGTGAGAAACTCGTCAAGAGCGAGGACTCAAAAGCCCGCGTCGGCCGCTATCTCGTGAAGGGGAAGCCGTGCGGCCTGGACGGCTGCTCCTATCGCTGCGGAATACCAAAGGTCGAAGCATGGGCCAGCTTCCAGGCGGTGAGAATTTGATCTGCCTGAGGGTATAGTGGCGGCGGCTTGTGAAAGGACGTGGATGCGCATTGCTTCGGGGATCGTGGTGGAGGCTGGGGAGGGGGCAGGGGAGGCAGTGGCGGAGGAGTTGGAACGGCAGGTATTTGGCGGTTTACGGGATGCGGCCGGGCAGCGCGTGGATCTGCTGCTGGTATTTGTCTCCGCGGGACGAGTGGAGCAGTTTGCGGAAATTGTGCAGGGGTTGCGGCGGCGGATCCGGCCCCGGCATGTGCTGGGGGTGACGGGGGAATCCGTGATCGGGAAGGATCAGGAGGTCGAGCGCGGGGGAGCGGTATCGGTGCTGGCGTTTTCGATGGGCGAGCGGGTGGGCGTGCATCCGTTCCACCTGGGGGAGGAGGATTGGCCCGAGGTGTTTGAGGAGGAGGGGGCGCTGCGGGCCCGGATTGGCGCCGCCGCGGGGAGCGAGGGCGAGGAGGAGGCTTATCGCAACCTCGCCCGCAC
>CALCHA010000180.1 GCA_937901265.1 uncultured Phycisphaerales bacterium | reverse complement strand
CCCAAACATTCCCGCAAACCCCTCCGGTATCCGCCGCGGCCGCCCGGTCTCCGCATCCACGAACACCCACTCCGTCTCCCCCTTCGCCAGCAGCTCCGGCCCGCGCATGACTTCGTACCGCCGCAGCGAGACCACCCGCCGAAAATCCACCACCCACGTCCGCACCGTCAACGCCTCCCCCAGAAACGCCGGCCGCAGGTACTCAATATGATGCGACCGCACGACCCAGGTCGCCCCCATCGCCTCCCGCGCCGCCGTGCATCCGGCCGCCCGTGCGTGGGCGATGGCGGCATCCTGCATCCAGCGCAGGAACTCCACGTTGTTCGCATGCCCATTGCCATCGATGGCCTCCGCCCCCACGACCACCGCGTGCTCAAAGACCATGCCTCGCTCCAGCAACAAAAACGGGCGACCGTCAACACGTTCGCCCGTTCATTGGATCAAGAGATTCATCCGCCTCAGGGCAGCGGCGCCAGGCTTTCGCGGTCGCCGGCGCCATCATCATGCCGCTGTTCGAAGCCGTTCATGGCGGAAGCGGAGCCGGGGCGGCTTTGCAGATCGAAGTGCTGTCCGGGGGCGTCGCCAAGGTTGGAGAGGCCGCTCATGACGGAATCGCGGAGGGACTCGAGCGCCGCGACATCGCCGGGCGCGCCCACACTGACGGCGTTGGCGAGTTTGTCGCCCGGGAGAATGGCACCCGGCGCTTCATCGATGCGCACCCGCCCCGAACTGGCCACGCCGCCGGATTGCCCTTCGATCCCCACGGTGATGCGTGCGGGCTCGAGGGTGGCGACGGGCCCCGCGCCGGGGGTCACTGCCGCGGCGTTGCCGGAGACGGCATGCCAGCCGTAGCCCAGGGACGCAGCGATGAACAGGGCGGCGGCCGCGGCGAGGGGTTTGTACCAGCGTCGCCCCGGTTGTTTCTGCCCACCCACCGATTCGTTTTCCAGGCGGGTCGCCAGTTGCTGGTCGAACTCCTGCCAGTTGATCATGGGGATGCGGCTGCCCCAGTCATCGAGGACATCCTGAACCTCGCGCTGCTCCTGGTAGAGCTTGCGCGCGTCGGGATTGGTCAGCAGGTGCTGCTCCACGCTCTTTTTGCCCGCGCCATCGAGGCAGCCATCGACATGCTGGCTGATGAGGAAGTCGAGATGTTGGTTGTCGTCGTGCATTACGTCCGTCAATTTCCGGCCACTACTGCCTTTATCGGATTAAACGCCCCGGTTTCACATATAGTTCCCGAGACTTTTCTTCAGTTGTTTTCGCGCCATGAAAACGTGCCATTTCACGGCTTCCACAGAGCAGTTCAGCACGTCCGCCACCTCTTTTTGTGGCATCTTCTCAATGGCGAACATCACCAGCGCCAGCCGCTGTTTTTCCGGCAGGGCATCGAGCGACCGCTGGATGGCGTCGCCCAGTTCGGCCGAGGTCGCCGGGACGTCCGGGGCGTCGAGCGGGCTGCCCGCGACGCTGGATCGAAGATCGTCACCCTCTTCACCATCCCCGAGCGTCTGCTCCAGGGAGAGAGCTTGGCGACGACCGCGTGACCGGCGGTAGTTGAGCGCCAGGTTCGTCACAATCCGCATGAGCCAGGGGCCGAAGCGCTCTGACTGTTGCAGCTGGTCCAAGCTGCGGAAGGCTTTGACCAGAGCGTCCTGCACAAGCTCGGAGGCGTCGTGGGTGTTGCCCAGGAGCCGCAGAGCCACGGCGGCACATTGCCGCTGGTAGTGCTGCGCCAGCAGGCCAAACGCCCGGCGATCACCGCTTTTGGCGGCGAGGACCAGTCCGAGCTCATAAGCGGCCTGTTTGGCCTGCTCCTGAGCCGCCTGGGCCTGGGCATCGCTGGGCATCCGCTGGTTCATCAAGGTAGACCCCGTCTCCTGCCGGTAGTTAGCGACCACCGCCACATTTCTTGCCATGATACGCCTCCGGAGACCCGCTGACAGCAGGAAAAATCCGAGTGGCGGCTGGAATC
This sequence comes from uncultured Phycisphaerales bacterium, assembly GCA_937901265.1. GTDB lineage: Bacteria > Planctomycetota > Phycisphaerae > WQYP01 > WQYP01 > CALCHA01. The sequence goes on along the minus strand of CALCHA010000180.1, from coordinate 2,604 downwards.
AGCGTCCGGGTCCGAGGGTCGGTCCCTGGGCTGATCTGCCCATGCTAGCACCCGTCCTGCTGCATCCCAAGAGGTGCGCCGTTCGATGGCGCCGGCCGAGGGTTGAGGGAAGCGGCGATTGGGGCCTCCCTAAGGTCGGCGAGGGGACCTCCCGGAATTCAGTGAACATCGCGAGAGGCTGGTTAAAAACACGCAACAAAAGTGAAATGTTTCGTGAAGGGTATTGTTTCGCCCGATGGAAAGCTATGCAGTTGGAGGGATTAAGAAAGGGGCGTAAGACCTGTTGCCAGCTCGGCGACAAGCTTTCGCACCGCTTGGGCTTGGGCGGCTACGCCGCGGCTGGCGTTGTCGAGCAGGCTGCGGATGAGCACGCTGCCGACGATCGCCCCATCAGCGACCCGGGTGACCTCGCGGACCTGCTGGGGGGTAGAAATACCGAAGCCGACGCAGACCGGAGCGGGCGAGACCGCGCGGAGGGCGGCGACGTTGGGGGCGATGTCGAGAGGGAGGGCCTTGCGTTCGCCGGTGATGCCGGAGACGGAGAGGTAGTAAATGAAGCCGTCGCAGAGGCGGGCGATGGCTTCGCGGCGGTCGGCGGGGGTGGTGGGGGCGATCAGGAGGGCGGTGCACAGGCCATGGTCGCGCAGGACGTCGACGATGGCGGGGGCCTCTTCGAGGGGGAGGTCGGGGAGGACCAGGCCGTCGACGCCGTTGGCGGCGCAGGCCTGGGCGAAGGCGGCGGTGCCGCGCTTAAAGATGATGGAGAAGGAGACCATGGCCATGACGGGAATGGTGAGGCCCCGGGAGCGCGCGGCTTTGACGGCCGCGAGGCAGTTGTCGACGGTGGCCCCGTGAAGGAGCGCCTCGGTGTAGGAGGCCTGGATGACTGGGCCGTCGGCGACGGGATCCGAGAAAGGGATTCCCAATTCAAGTACGCCCGCACCACCGGCCTGAGCGGCGAGCAAAAATTCGGAAGTGGCGTCGGAATTTGGGAATCCCGCGGTGAGGAACGGGCACAACAATTTCAGACGGCTGCTACGTGCCATTTCAAATGCGGCTGTCACGCGGTTCATAAGCAAGTCACCCGTTTCGGCGGACCATTTCTTTGGGAAACGCGTCAAGATAACGTCGCCCCGCGAAAAGCGACAGTGCTTCTCATCGGCGGATGGGCCTGTCGTGAAACGATAATCTGTTCGAGGTTTAAGGACATTCAAAAACGGTGTCGATCGGTAGGCTCGATAGAACGTGTCGATATGGCGGTTGTCGCAATACATGAGAATGGGGCCATCTTTAGCGACAGGCCTTATTGGGTGTTGCGGGTGTGACCGGAATTTCAGGGGTTGTCATGAATTTTCGCTTGCAATCTTTTACAGGTTCGGACATGTTGAGAGGGAGCGGTCGCTCCACACCTCTTTGCGACCTTGTGAAAAAAACCTCGGCTGATGGATTGGCGATTGAAAAGCCGCGCTGCGCGGCTTTGGTGAGTCACCCTCTCCGGATCGGAAGATTGCCTGGCGGCCACGCGGTGTGACCTCGCTTTCGACCCTCGACCTGCGGTGCTACTCCAGAGGAGTTTGCAGATGAAACGTCGTCGTTCCGGTTTCACGCTCATTGAGCTGCTGGTGGTGGTGGCCATCATCGCCTTGCTCATCTCGATCCTCCTGCCCAGCCTGGCGCGGGCGAAAAAACAAGCCCAGAAGACCGCGTGCGCCAGCAATTTGCACGGGATCGGCATCGGGATCAATACCTATGGCAATGAGTATGACAACAACCTGCCCACGGAGACGGCCCGTGGCTACGATGATTACGCCTATGGCCGGTACAGTCCCGCGGGTCCGCGTCATTATCTCCGCTATGGCGTGGGGGGCCTGAATTACACCTATCCCAACGGGGCGACGGACAGTGCCCACTGGCGCGAGTTGATGCTGCTGGACACGCGCATCGTCACGGATCCTCGGGTGTTTTACTGCCCCGGCCAGACTGGGCCCACCTGGTCCTACACCAAGCCCGCGACGTCGTCGACCGACCCTTATCTGTTTCTCAACCCGATCAACAATCACGCCTGCTACGAGTACCAGCTGCACATGGGAGCCAACCCGGACACCAGCAATCATTTCGATACGACCGTGAAAAACGTCAACGGGCGCTTCGATGGGGCAGCGTACACCAAGCTCACGCAGATGCCCAAGGACCTCTGGCTGATGTCCGACAAAATTTACGATTTTCCATCGGTCCCGCATGCCAACAACTCGGGTTCCAACGGCATGTTTTCGGACGCCCACGTGGAGTTCGGCAGCAATGCGAAGGTCAAGACCCTGGCGAACTTTCCGACGACCTATACGGAAACTCAAATTTATCAGGTGATCTACCTGTGGGAGCGATCCGCTTCCATGTCGAAGTAGTGCCCCCGCACCCATCGGCTGTCTGCGGCAGAGGGTTTGACGGGGAATGGATTGAGTGACGCCCTGGCGGGCGGAAGACTTGTTTTGAAGACCACGTGGTGGGGTCTTGCTTCCGTCTCAAAGGGTGTTGCGAATTTAGGAGTCTGTCATGAAACGTCGTCGTTCTGGTTTCACCCTCATCGAGCTGCTGGTCGTCGTCGCG
>CALCHA010000179.1 GCA_937901265.1 uncultured Phycisphaerales bacterium | reverse complement strand
TCTGTATTCGCTGAGTTGCCGAATGCCGGTCGCAATGCCGGCAGCGGGGAACCCAACCTGTTGCGAGTTGCGGCAGGTATCGCGCGGCGGCCTTTTTGGCTGCCAAGCAGGGGCTAATCCGGGACGGCCGTTCCGGACGGAGAACAGCGCTTCCGAGCCCGTCAGCTAACCTCGCAGGCGAACGCTGGAGTGAAAGCTCACCGCTTCCCCTCCCATGCAAAAACCACGCGCCCACAGCCCCCGGTGGCTGCGCGCGTCGCGTTTTGCATCGGCGCGGGAGGGCGGGGTACGCGCTTTCTGCAGGTCATGCTCATCACCCACGCCGAACGTCCGCGCGAACTTCGCTGGTATCACGCCGGGCCCATGCTCTATGGCGACTGGGGCACCTCCCGCTTCTACGTGCTGGGACTCGCTCTCTATTACTCGCAGCACGCCAGCTTCTGGTACGTCGCCGCCGTCTGCGCCCTGGTCGCCGCCGTCGGTTGGGCCTACACCATTATCTGTCGCTGCTATCCGGATGGCGGGGGCGTTTACTCGGCGGCGCGGCACACTTCGCGCATGCTCGCCGTGGTGGGGGCGTTGCTGCTTTTCGCCGACTACCTGGTGACCGCGGCGCTCTCCGCCATGGATGGCATGCACTACCTCCAGGTCAAAGAACTCGTGATGTCGCTGGGCCTGGCCCACAGCGCCGACGCCGCGGAAACCTTCGTCCGCGCCGCCGCCATCCTTGGCATCTTCCTGATCGGGGCGATCAACTTCATCGGCCCCAAAAAAGCCGGCACGTTCGCCCTGATCGTCGCCATCGGCACCCTGTTCCTGACGCTGATCCTCGCCGGTGCCACCCTCATCCCCCACGCCGCGGTCAGCGCGCTCGCGCAGGGGTGGGCGACCATCCACCGGCCCGAGGGCACGACCGGCCACATGTGGCACAACCTGGTCAACGTCGTGCTCGCCCTCTCCGGCGTTGAGGCCATCGCCAACATGACCGGCATCATGGTGCCCCCGGTGCACAAGACGGCGCTAAAATCCATCTGGCCGGTGCTGCTGGAAGTGGTGATCTTCAACCTGATCCTCGCGGTGGCGATGAACGCCCTGCCGGCGAAGTATTTTGCCGCCGACGCTCAGGGGAACCGCATCACGCTGGCGGAGCAGGAGGAACAGGTGCGGACGTGGGAAGCCGCGCATCCCGGCTGGAAAAAGTCTGCCGAAGAGGTCGCCGCGCACGACCGCATCGACCTCACTCCCGATCAAAAAGATGCGGAGAACCGGGTGCTGTGGGTCATGGCCCGCGAATACGTCGGGGGGCCATTCGCAGCGCTCTGCGGCATCGTTTTCGGCCTCCTGCTGCTCTCGGCCGTCAACACCGCCGTCGCCGACATGGTCTCGATCCAGTACGTCATGGCGCGCGATACCGAGCTGCCCAAGGGGCTGATGAAGCTCAATCCCTTCGGCGTCCCCTGGCGCACGCTGGTGGCGGCGGTCGCGCTGCCGACGATCATCCTGCTGGTCACCGGCGACCTCGACCTGCTCGCGGGTCTCTACGCCATCGGCGTGGTCGGCGCCATCGCGATCAACCTCGGAAGCTGCTGTTCGAACCGCGCGATGGCGCTGAAAATCCACGAGCGCCTGGGCATGGGGTTCCTCGCGGCGATCATGGTGGCCATCGAGCTGACGCTGTGCATCGAAAAGCCCTCCGCCCTCACCTTCGCCGGCAGCGTGCTGGTGATCGGTCTGGGGCTGCGTTACGTGAGCAAGACGGTTCTGCCCGCCCGTGCGCGGGCGCTGGCGGCGGTGGGCCCCGGCACGGTGCAGTTCCGCGGCATGACCCTCGCCCCGGCCGCCCTGGCACCCGGGATCGAACCCGCAGCGCTGGGCACCCCCTCCGAGCAGCTCAACATGAGCAAGTCCAAGGTCCTCGTCGCGGCCCGTGGCGGGCAGAAGCTGCTTGATTTCGCCGCCCGCTACGCCCGGCGATTCGATGCGGTCCTGCTGGTGATGTTCGTGCGGCAGATCAACGTGATCAGCATGGGCCAATCGCCAAACCCGTCGATCGAGGAGGATCCTGAAGCGCGGCGTGTCTTCGAAAATGCCGCCGAGGCCTGCCGCAACGCCGGCGTGGCCATGGTGCCGATCTATGTCGTCAGCGCGGATGTGGCGTATGCGATTCTGGATCACGCGGCGACCTACAGCGTCGATGCCCTGCTGATGGGCGTCAGCCGCGAAGGCAAGCTGCTCAAGGCGCTCCGCGGCGATGTGCTGGCAGCGGTCGCGGCGGATTTGCCCGAAGACATCTCTCTGCTGATCCACGCATAAGGTTCGGAGCTCATGCGTGAGCCGTCGCCCCCCATTTGACGCCCCCCGCAGGGGGGGTATCATCGTCCTCCGACACGCTGTTGCAGCCGAATGCCGGGCAGCCGCCCGGCAGCGGGGGACCCAAAGGCGTCTCGACGCCAGGGGCTAATCCATCACCCCGATGGATGGGTTTCAGCGACCCAAGCCCGTCAGCTTACCTCGCAGGCTCTTGCTGGAGAGTGACAACGCGCCCCCCGCGGCCCTGCGCCGCGCCGGCCCCGCGTTTTCCAACACCTGATGCTCGTCTCCCACCAGGAACGCCCCCGCGAACTCAAGTGGTATCACGCCGGGCCCATGCTCTACGGCGACTGGGGCACCTCCCGCTTCTACGTCCTCGGTCTCGCCTTTTATTACGCCCTCTACGCCTCCTTCTGGTACATCCTCGGTGTCGGCCTCCTCGTCGCCGCCGTCGGCTGGGCCTACACCGTCGTCTGCCGCGTCTATCCCGATGGCGGCGGCGTCTACTCCGCGGCCCGCCAGATTTCCCCGCTGCTTTCCGTCATCGGCGCCCTGCTGCTCTTCGCCGACTATGCCGTCACCGCCGCCCTCTCCTCCTTCGATGGCATGCACTACTTCGGCATCAGTGACACATGGGTCAAAATCTGGGCGATCACCGCCATCCTCGTCCTGGGCGTGATCAACTACATCGGCCCCAAGCGCGCGGGGCAGTTCGCCCTCGTCGTCGCCATGGCCACGCTCCTGCTCATGTTCGTCCTCATCGTCGCCTCCGTGCCGCACCTCTCCACCGGCTGGCACCACATCCAGCGGCCCTCCGGCCCCATTTCCGGCCAGTGGATCACCCTGGTCAACGTCGTGCTGGCCCTCTCGGGTGTCGAGGCCATCGCCAACATGACCGGCATCATGGTCCCCCCGGTCGGCCGCACCAGTAAAAAATCGATCTGGCCGGTGCTGCTGGAAGTCGTGATCTTCAACCTGGTGCTGGGGGTGGCGATGCTGGCCCTGCCGGCGGTGATGCAGGCCCGGGGCACGGCGCCGGCGACCGCATTCGTCCAGCCCGCCAACAACTTTCAGGAAAACGACAAGGTCCTTGACCGCTTCAAGGACGCCAACCCCGACTGGAAAACGGCAGACGCCCAGCACACCGCCTATGTGGAACTCGCCGCCGAAAAGTCCCCCCATTCCTCTCAGGCCGAGCAGGACATCAAGAACAAGGTCCTGCGCGTGATGGGCGATTACTTCGTCGGTCGCTGGTTCGGCATCATCTGCGGCGTGGTCTTCGGGATGCTGCTGCTCTCGGCCGTCAACACGGTGGTGGGCGGGATGCTCAGCGTCTGTTACGTGATGGCGCGCGACCGGGAGCTGCCCGCGGTCTTCAGCCGCCTCAACCTTTTCGGCGTGCCATGGGTGGGCCTGATTCCGGCGGTGGGCGTGCCCTGCCTGCTGCTGCTGCTGTTTCCGACGCTGGAAATGCTGGCGGATCTCTACGCCATCGGCGTGGTGGGCGCCATCGCCATCAACCTGAGCTGCTGCACCATCAACCGGAAATTGCCGGTGCGCGCGATCGAACGCACCTTCATCGGGCTGATCGCGGCGGTCATGATCGCCATCGAGTTGACCCTTGCGGTGGAGAAGCCCCACGCCCTTATTTTTGTGGGCATCATCCTGGCCGTCGGGCTCGGCGCCCGCGCCTTCACCCGGTCCTATCTGCCGGCACGCGCCCGGCGCCTCGGGGAGTTGGAGGCGGCGACCCGCGAAAGCGGCGGTTTGACCTTCCGCGGCAACGTCATCATGCAGCCCAAGGGCGGACACCGCCAACCCTCCGTCACCGAGGTCGATGCCGAATCCCTCGGCACCCCCGCGGGCGACCTCGATATGAGCAAGCCCCACGTCATGGTTGCCACCCGTGGCGGGCAGCGACTGATCGATTTTTCGGCCAATTACGCCAAGCAGCTCAACGGCATCCTCTTCGTGCTGTTTGTCCGCCAGCTCAACGTGCAATTTTCCATGGGCGCGGAGGGCCCCACCCTCGCCGAAGACGCCGAGGCCCGTCACGTATTTGAGCTCGCCGCCAAGGCGACCAAGGCGGCGGGTGTCGACATCATTCCGATCTATGCGGTCAGCCGCGATGTGGCTTACACGATTCTCGATTTCGCCGCGACCTACGACGTGCAGGCGCTGCTGATGGGCGTCAGCCGCGAAGGGGCGGTCCTCCGTGCCCTGCGCGGCGATGTCCTTACCGAGGTCGCCGACGGCCTGCCGGAAGACATCCCGCTGCTGATCCATGCGTGAGCAGATTTGCTACAATAGGGCAGAGGTGTTGTATGTCGACGATCTCGATCCCCGATGATCTCCTGAAGGCGGCTGGGCTGGACGAGCGCGCCGTGCGTATCGAGCTGGCCTGCGCATTGTTCGCAGCCCGTAAGCTCGAATTGTGGCCCGCAGCGCAGGTTGCTGGCCTGTCCCGTGGGGAGATGGAAGACGAGCTGGCGGTGCGAAACATTCCGATCTACTACGTGGATGATATCTATTGGGAGCAGGAAAAGAACGCCCTGGCGGATATGGAGAAGCGGTGGCCATCGTCGTCAGCGACACGTCCGCAATAAGAGCATTGCATCACCTCGGGCTGCTTGGACTGATCAAGTCCCTGTATGGCGATTTACTGGTCCCGCCGGCGGTGGATACGGAACTACGAACGCCGCGGCAGGCCTTCGCGCCCATTGACCTTGCGCTGCTTGGCGTTGCGCGGGTGCAGACGCCTACCACCGGCGCGCACATCAGCCTCGCTGTCATCGGCCTTGATGCAGGAGAAATCGAAGCGATAACCCTCGCGATAGAAATTGGCGCGGATTATCTCTTGATCGACGAACGCATGGGCCGGGCGGCCGCGGCAAGGCTGGGCCTGCGCATCGCCGGGGTGATCGGCGTTCTCATCGAGGCCAAGCGGCGCGGCCTCCTTCCCGAAGTGGCGCCGCTGCTGGGACGGCTGCGGCGGGAGCTGCGCTTCCACATGCACGCCGCCTTTGAATCCGCGGTGCTCAGGACGGTGGGCGAGATTCGCCAGCTCTAGGCGAGAAGTCACACCTTCGTCCGCCCGTTCAAGGCGTCCGCCAGAATCGCTTTGTTCGAGTATTCAATCTGCGCGCCCGCCGGCAGGCCACGGGCGAGCCGCGTGACGGCGATCTGCGGGGCGACGTAGGCCAGTTCCTGCTGCAGGAAGAGCGAGGTGCCGTCGCCCTCCATCGTGGGGTTGGTCGCAAGAATGATCTCGCGGACCGCAGCGACCGGCGGCGTGCTAGCCCCTTCCCCCTCCTTCCGCACCCCTCGCACAATGCGTTCGAGCAGTTGCGGGATCGTCAAATCGGCCGGGGTGACGTTTTCCAGCGGGGCGATGCGGCCCAGCAGGACGTGATAAACGCCGCGAAAAATGTTGGTCGATTCGAGCTGCAGCAGATCCTTGGGCTGTTCAACGACGCAAATCACGGAGTGATCGCGCTCGGCGTCGGCACAGATGGAACAGGGGTCATGCTCGGTGAGATTGAAGCAGATCGAGCAGTGCTTCACGTGGTCCTTCACCGCCCGGATGGCGTCGGCGAGGGCAAGGGCCTCCTCGCGGCTGCTCTTGAGCAGGTGAAACGCGATCCGCTCCGCCGAGCGCGAGCCGACGCCGGGCAGCTTGCCGAAGAGCTCCATGAGCTTGCGAAGAGAGTCGGTGTAATGCGGGTTGGCGGCCATGCTTACGCGCCGCCCATGAGGCCTTTGAAGGCGCTCATGTCCATGTCGCCGGTGGCACCCTGCATCTCGTTTTGCACCAGCTCCTTCACGTTCTTCAGGGCCTGGTTGACGGCGGCGCGGGTGAGGTCGGCGAGGAGCTCGGTGTCGGTCAGCGGGGCGCTGGTGGCGTAGGCGATCTCGGTGATTTCCATCAGCCCGTTGGCCGTCACGGTCACCAGCGACCCGCCGGAGCTGCCGGTGGCGCGAATCTGCGGCAGGCGCTCTTGCACCTCGGCCATCTTGGCCTGCATCTCACGGGCCTTGGCCATCATGGGACCGAGCTGGGACAGGGCTTTGAGGTTGTCGAACATGCGTTGGCACTCATCGTGTAATCAGGTCAGAGCAACTATTTTAGGCGAGACGGTCGATCTTTTCCCTGGCGCTATTCCG
>CALCHA010000178.1 GCA_937901265.1 uncultured Phycisphaerales bacterium | reverse complement strand
GCCCGGAACGCTCGCCCGGTCCGTTTCCATGGCCGCCTGCCGATCGAGCTGGATCTGGCTGTTGAGGGCATCGACGACATCATCAGCACGGCAGATTTCATCCGCGAGCGCCGGGTCGGTGGTGGCCATGCACTGGACCGTGAGTTGCACCTGCTTCAGCGCCGCTTCCGCGATCTGTTTGACCTCGCGGGGAATCTCAATTCCCGCGGCAGCGATGCGCGGGACCTGCTGTGCGATCGAGGCGGCGCAATCGCCGATCCGCTCCAGGTTGGCGTTGATCTTGACGATGCCAAAGACGGCCCGGAAATCCGCGGCCGAGGGGTGGTGCTGGATCATCAAATGGATGGCCTGACGTTCCACCTCGACATCTTCTTCATCGATGCGTGCCTCGCCGGCAAGCGCCTTCGCGGCGGCGGCGGCGTCGATCCGCGTGATCGCCTCACAGGCCAAAGCCACCGCCTGCTGCACCATCGCCGCCATGTTGAGGCAGCGGGCCTGCAGTTGTTCAAGAAGACGGTCGAAGGGCTGATCTGACACGTGAGGCTCCCGGGGCGTTTCATCGCCGCTGGAGCCACTCTACGCGGACGGGGTGGGATTCTCCACTGCCCCGGCGGGATCGCGCGGCGGCGGCGGGGTGCCCGCGGGCGGGCCGGCCCGGAGCGGCTTCTGCGGGACCCAGGGCACGCGGCGATTGCGCCGAATCCAGTAGGTCCAGTAGGCCAGCGCCGGAATGATCATTGCCAGGCTGTACAACACCCCGGCCGACATTCCCGCGAAAACCACCGCATGGTCCCCCACGCGGAACTGTTCGCCAATGATCCGCATCACCGGATAGAACGTCAGAAACGCCCCGCTGGCCATGCCATCCTTACGCCACAGCCGCCCGATCGTGTAGCAGATGACAAACAGCAGCACGCCCTCCAGGAGCCCCTCATAAAGCTGCGACGGATGGCGTCCGGGAAGAATTGTGCGCACCGCCTCCATTGCGGCCGGCACGTGGTTCTGCAGGTCTTTGCTGAAGATATCCAGAGCCGCATCAAAATTCATGAAGGGGTGAAGGTGCTGCAGCAGTCCGGGAAGTTTGGCTTCGACCCCGGGATCCATCACGCCATTGGTGGGGGCGTAAATTTCGGAGGGGAACTGCACCGCCCAGGGAAGGGTGGAGGCGTGGCCGTAGAGTTCCCCGTTGATGAAGTTGGCGATTCGTCCGAAGCACAAGCCGATGGGCACGACCATGCAGCAGGCGTCGCCGACGTTGACCAGGGAGGCCTTGCGCAAGCGCGGATCGCTGTCGAGCGGAACCCCGGGGTTGGCCTTGGCGAGTCCCACGTTGTAGCGCCAGACAAACACCATCAGCGTGATGATGGTGAACACGATGCCGCCATGGGCGCTCATGCCGCCATTCATGACGTCGAGGAGCCCCCAGTAGGGAAACTGCGACGAGAATCGCCACAACAACGGCGTGTAGCCTTCGTGGAGGGCGTTGGGCAGGTCATAAAAGAGCACGTAACCCACGCGGCCACCGATGAGCACGCCGAAGATGCAGCCGTTGAGGACCATGTCCGGTACGCGTTCCAGCGGCAACCGCAGCATGCCGTCGCGGGCCTGCTTCATCAGCAGCAAATAGGCCCCGAGAAAGCCCATGAGGTAGGCGAAGCCATACCAGCGCGGCGTGATTGGCCCCAGGTGCACAATGACGGGGTTCAGGTTGTGCAGGTAATAGGCGAGCGTGGTCATGGGTCTCCTTGAGGGGTGGATTTCGTGGGTCGTTGGCCTGTCGCCGCCGCGACGGGTTTGGCGGGTACGTTGAGGCCGCACCAGCCTTTGAGGGCGGCTGCGGCGGCCTCCAGATGGGGGAGGACCTCCTCCGGCCGAACGGTTCCGGGCGGCGGCGCATACACGATGCAGCCATCGTAGCCGATGCCACGCAGCCGTTCGACCAGCAGCCGCCCGCGCACAATTCCCTCGCCCAAGGGCACCGGCCGCGGGGTTCCGGTGTGGTCCCAGAGATGCATGAGGCGCAGCCGCGTGTTGAGCGTGTGCACCGCCAGGGCGGGTGATTCGTTGCCCCCGATGGGCAGCGCCGCTTCGCCGGCATCCCAGCACAGGCCGGCCTCAGGACAATTGGCAACCTCGAGCAGCGACCAGAGCTCCTTGGGACGCACAAAACTGCCGCCGTTCTGCAGCAGGATGCGGACCGGCGCCGGCTGATCCGAAGCGGAGGCATCAATGGCAAGATCGCGCAGGCGCCGGGCGATGCGAACCAGCGCCTGGTTGACGCTTTCGCCACGCTGCGCGTGCTGGCCCAGCACCCGCAGTGCCGGGGCACCGAACGCCCGCGCCAGGCCGGCCGCGTTCACGATCGCCTCGCGGCTGCGCTTCCACGCATCGGCGTCCCGCGCGTCGAGTGTCAGGCTGGTGGCCAACGCGCAGACGCTCAGCCCTGCCGCATCCAACAGCTCCCTTGTGGCACCCGCCGACGCCAGCAGCGGCCCGATCGCCGAACTGTCCAGCCCCGCGAACTCGATGCCGCCAAAGCCCAGTTCCAGCGCCACATCCACCATGCGGCGAAATTCCCAGCCCGGACAGGCGGCGGTGGAAAAGGCAAAAGTCAGCGGCATCGGCGAAATCCGAATTACGAAAGTCAGGACGACCCCACACCCGCGCCCGGCAGCGCGGCCCTCCCCGTCACACTTCCTCCGCGAGGATTGCGGAAAGTTGCCCGCTCACCTCGGTGATCTGCTCCGCGGTCAGGTGCGGGTTGATCACGTGCACGATCTGGTCAGGAAAGCCGCGCGGCACCATGCGCCAGACTTCCGGCGGCGGGGCCCCGGGCAGGGCCGGCGTGGCGGCCGCGGTGGCCGCTTCATCCACCCCCTCGTACCGCAACAGCCGCTTCCGCATCAAAATCAGCCCCAGCACGAAGCGGAAGCGAACCTCCTGCGGCTCGTTGCGGCCTTCGATGCGTGTGAAGACGTCCACCAGCACCGAATCATCGACCAGCAGCTTCTTCTTCTGCTGGGCCGTGGGAATCAGAGTTTTCCAGAAAGAGAACGTCGTGAGAGGCTCGCCCTCCGGCACAGTCTCAGGGCGTTTGCCCGCGCCCCAGCAGGTTTCGCAGAAATCCACGCGCACGAAGGGCGACAGGTCGGCGTTGTCGGAGGGTGCCGCCGTTCCGGATTTTTTGTCGGCAGGAGGAGGGGGGTCGGACTGGGGGCGATCGCAGAGCGCCGCCCAGCAGACCGTGCCGGGGGAGAGCTCGGCGTTGCAGCCGGCACATTGGCCGGCGGCACGGCCGACGTGCCACGATCCTTGTGCAATGGCCATGGAAGGGGATCCCCGCTCCGCGAAAGCCGGTGATTTTATGCGAATCCGGCGTGACTCGAAAGGGCCGCCCCACGCCTGGGGTTAAGGGGTTAAGTGAGCTCGCGCGTGCGGAAGGCGGCGATTGCGAAAGAAATAACGGCAGAGATGTACAGCATCGCGTAGACGCAGGCCAGCGCGGTGTACTGCCAGATCTGGGAATAGGAAGGGATTCCCTCGACGGCTTCGGTGCCATAGTTGTATTGGCCGAAGAGCAGCCGCTGGTTGAGGTCCATGAAGCCCAGTCCGGGGAGCAGGTGCGCCAGGATGGTCGCCAGCGCCGCAAAGGGCTGCGGCAGGTGGTAGGCACCGGCGTAGCGCGCGAGATTGGCGGCGATGTAGAGCAGCACCACCACGGTGATGTTGAGGACCAGGCCGTAGCGGGTCGACACGGCGACCGAAACGGCCGCGAGCGTCGCGATCTGCATGAACTGAAGCAGCAGCGCCGGAACGAAGGCAAGGTTGGCCTTGAGGTTGCCCAGGTAGAGCGCTTTGAAGGCGGCGGCGTCGGCCAGCCGGAAATCGATGGACATGTCGTCGAAATAACGGGCGTACGCGCAGGAGGAGGCGATGATGCCCAGCACCGTCACCAGCACCATGCACACCAGCGCCACGCCGACATACTTGCCGACCACGACCTGCCAGCGGGCAATCGGCTTGGACATCAGCGTGAGCATGGTGCGGTTTTCAATTTCCTCGTCGATGACCTTCGTGGAGGCGAAAATCATCACCGGCAAGGTAAAGAGGAACACCAGCGAAACCGCGACGTCGCGGTACATTTTGTTGTCTTCGGACAGCGTGAAAAAGGGCATGAACGCCAGCAGGAGGATCGCCAGCGCTCCGACGCCGAGGAGGATGAGCGTTAACGGCTGGAAGAGGGCCTCGTAATAGGTGATCCGCGCCATGGCCCCCAATCGGAAGCTGCCCAGGGGGCGGAGGATGAGGAACTCCACAAAGCCAAAGACCCCCAGCGCGGCTGCCAACGTGAACGCGCCGACACCCAGTGTCGAGGTCACAAAGTCCGGCTGCGGCAGCAGATACATGCCGAGGGACAAGGGCACCGCAAGGGCGACGATCCAAGCCGCCAGCGGCAACCCGAGGCGTCGGAACATCGCCGCGGCGACCACGGCAAGGACGAGGAACGTCAGGGAGAGGGGGTAGTACAGATGTAACACTGCGTTTCCGTGCGAAAGGGTCAGTGGATGATGCGCAGACCGCGATTCCGGGAATTGGACGGTGTGCCGGGCGTCTGGTCAACCGTACGAAGGAAGTCGCCAAAATGTTCGGACAAACGCTGCAGGAGCGTTTCGATATCCGCGACCGGGCCATGGACCACCAACTCGACACGGCCATCGTCGAGGTTACGCACCGTTCCCGTCAAGTCGGTGGAGCGGGCGAAATCCACGCAGGTCGCGCGAAATCCGACACCCTGCACCCGGCCGGAAAAGAGAATCGTGCGGTGGTCCTGACTCATGAGCGGGGGGATTATACCGGGCCGGCTCTCCGGTAACCATGGACGGAATGCACGGATGTGGTGCATCGATTGCTCGTGCGTCCACGGACACATCGTTCAGGCAGGAGCTTCGGTCATGGCACAGGACTTATTGTCGCGGGTGGCGGCGGGCGCGGCGGCGGGTGTGGCGGGGACGCTGGTTCTTCAGGGCGTGGTCATGGGCATGGCCAAGGCGGCACCGCACTGGGACGCCCCGGAGGCGGAAGATCCGGCGAGCTTCATGCTCTGGCAGGTCGAAAAGCATCTGCCCGCCAAGGTGTGGATGAAGATTCCTGCCCGCCTGGAGACGGCCGCGGGATTTGGACTGAGCCTGGGCTATGGGGCCACATTTGGGGCCATCTATGCGGCGGCTCGCGCCCGGGCGGGCTGCACGGTGCTTGAGGGAATCCTGCTGGGCAGCGCGGTGTGGGCCGTGGGTTACCTCGGCTGGCTGCCAGCTGCGCGGCTGACCCCCCCCATCTGGAGACAGGAACCCAGGCAGATCGTCGGGCCCGTGGTCCAGCACCTGGTGTATGGCATTCTGACGGTCGGCGCTTACGAACTGATCCGCGGGAGATGGTGAGCGGCTTTCCGTCAGAACCGGTATTCACAGCACGCCCTTGGTGCTGGGCACCGTCCCGGCGGCGCGCTCGTCGTGTGACACGGCCTGACGCAGGGCCTTTGCGAGGGCCTTGAAAATCGCCTCGGCAATGTGGTGTGAATTGTCGCCGTAGGCCACATTCACGTGCAAATTCAACTTGGCTGCGTTGGCGAGCGAGCGCAGCGATTCCTGAATCAATTCCACATCGAACATGCCGATCTTCTTCGACGGAAAGCTCACGCTGAACACGAACGCAGGCCGGCCAGAAAGATCGAGGGCCACATTCGCCAGCGTTTCCTCCATCGGCACCGTCGCCCACCCATAGCGGTAAATCCCCGCCTTGTCCCCAAGCGCCTTGTCCAGCGCCGTGCCCAGCACGAGCGAAATATCCTCCACCGTGTGGTGATCATCAATGTGCAGGTCCCCCACCGCCTTGACCTTCAGATCCATCAGCGAATGCTTCGCCAGGTGGGTCAGCATGTGATCAAAGAAACCCACCCCCGTCGCCACCTCCGCCACCCCCGTGCCGTCCAGATCGAGGCTTAACTCAATATCCGTCTCCTTGGTCTTCCGCGAAACCGCGGCCGTGCGCGCCATACGTCACTCCAAAAGTCACAAAAACCACGGAGAACACGGAGTTCACGGAGAAGCAATCCTGAAATCCTCCGTGTCCTCCGTGTTCTCCGTGGTTAAACCCGTTTTTTCAATTCGGAAAGGAGCCGGTCGTTCTGCTCCGGCGATCCCACTGTAATCCGTACTTTATCGGCAATCCGCGGCAAGTCCCACCACCGGATAAGCACGCCTCGCGCCTTCAACCCCTCATACACCGCCCGCCCATTCCCCCCCGGCACCGTTGCCAGCACAAAATTCGACTGCGACTCCGGCATCTCAAACCCCATCCGCTTCAACTCCCCCATCAACCGCCCGCGCTCCGCCTTCACCTTCTCCCACGTTCCGCGCGCGTAATTTTGGTCCTCGATGGCCGCCGTCGCCGCCGCAATGGAAATCGCATCGACCGGATAGGAATCCCGGACCTTCTCAATCTGCCGCAGCAACTCCGGATGGCCCAGCGCGTAGCCAAAGCGCAACCCCGCAAGCGAATAGCCCTTCGACATCGTCCGCAGCAGCAGCACATTATTGTGGCGTCGCATCACCTCGAGCGCCGTCACCGGCGAGAAATCCACATAGGCTTCATCGATCACCACCACCCCGCCAAACCCGGCCGCGATCTCCTCGATGCGCTCCACCGACTCCAGATGCCCGCTGGGCGCATTGGGGTTCACAATCAGCAGAAGCTTCGCATCCGTCTTCTCGACCCCCCGCGGCAACTGCCAAGTCGTCCCCTGCATCTCATACGCCAGGCGGACCGGCTTGGCGCCATGCACCTCCACCAGCACCGGATAGAGGGAATAGGACGGCTCCAGATAGGCCACCCCCTCCCCCTCCCGCACCACCGCCCGAATCACCACGGACAAAAACTCGTCGCCCCCATTGAACGTCAGCATCCACTCCGGATCCACCCCATGCACGCGCCCCGCCGCCTCGCGAAACGCGCGCCCGCTCGGATTCGGATACCGCCGCAACTGCTCCGCCGTGATGGCACAAATCGCCTCCATCACCCGCTCGCTGGGCGGATAGGGATTCTCGTTCGTGTTCAACTTAATCGTCTGCGAATCCGCAGGCTGCTCCCCCGGCACATACCCCGCCGCCGCCACCACATTCTCTCGCACCAACGCCATTACGCCACCCATTACGCCAGTAGGTTCCAAAAAAACCGTTACAGAAAGTACCCCGGATTCAGGCGAAAATGATCCGCCAGAATCCGAATGTGCGCCTTCGACAGCTCCCGCGTTCCCTTCAGCAGAATGCTCCCCAGCCCGCGATTGCCCAGCAGCCTCCCCAGGTCAGACGCCGACATGCCCGCCTGCTCCACCACGTAGCGCAAGCGCTCGAGCGGCGTGCTGCACGCCGCCGCCGGCATTCTCGCCGCCTCGTACTTCTCAATCACCTCCGACATGAGCTCCAGATAATCCTCCTGATCCGCCGTCAGCGAATGTCCCGCCATCGCCATCACGATTCCCATCGCGTTTTCATGATCCACCGAATCGTGCAGCGGCCGCGGCGGATGCATCATCACCAGGTCCCGGTAACGCTTTGGCATCTCGTCGAACGCTACCCCCTTCGTTCCTGTCTTTCTCATAACTGCCCCTTCCATCGGTCCTTGCTGTACTCGGCATGGCTCAGCAGCATCCTCACAAAAATGCGATCGCGGTCATAGTGCATCGCTGTGATCAGTCGGTATTTGTTGC
The DNA here is from genome assembly GCA_937901265.1 of uncultured Phycisphaerales bacterium. Taxonomy (GTDB): domain Bacteria; phylum Planctomycetota; class Phycisphaerae; order WQYP01; family WQYP01; genus CALCHA01. Next base: position 1,571 of record CALCHA010000178.1, on the reverse strand, counting down.
CCGCTATGTTGAAGATCACGACGCCGCGCCCGCTCTCCACTTTCACTTCATCCGCGTGAGGGAACACCCGCCGCACATCGCTTAACCGCCGCCAGCGCGCTTCACCGGCGAGTTCCAGCCAGCGCGCCAAGCTGTTTGCCGCCGCCGGGTCCCGGGCAGCCATCACCTGAACCATCTTCGCCGTGATGACCCGCATGCACACGAATTGTAGTCACAAGCCCGCCGAATTCAACTGTACGGAACAGACCACGACCACCCGTTACGAGGTGCCGCCTGCCGGCGCTTCCGCCCCGCCGCCACCTTTCTGCAGCGGCTTCTCCAGCTCCCTCAGCCCCCCCTCACCGTTGCGCCACCGCCGCCCCTGTCGTCGCCACCGCAAACATCGACGTATCCAGCATCTCATTCTGCGATTGATCCGCCGCGAACCGCATCCCCTTAAACGCCCCCCGGCCCCCGCCGCGGCCGGAATAACTACGGTTGTGTCTTGCTCTCTCCCCCACCGACCTTCTTCTCCAGATCGCGCACCCGTTTGGCCAGTTCAGGTAGGCGCGACATCTGCAGGTACACGCGCCGGGCCAGCGATCCCTCCATCGCCGGGGTGCCCCCCACCTCGGTTCCTGGTTCCGGCGGCATCATCACGCCGGCCTGGGCCGAAATACGCACCATGTCCGGTATGTGCATGTGCCCCGAAACGCCCGCCTGGCCCCCCATGGCCACGTACTTGCCGGTCGTCGTGGAGCCCGCCAGCCCCACCTGGGACACCAGCAGGTTTCCCGGTCCCACCACGCAGTTGTGCCCCACCACGACGCCGTTGCCCAGCTTCGACCCGCGGCCGATCACCGTGGATTCGATCACCGCGCGCTCGATCACCGTGTTCCCCCCGATCTCCACGTCGTCTTCCATGATCACGTTGCCGGTCTGGGGGATTTTGTGGTGCACGCCGCCGTGGGTGGCGTAGCCGTAGCCGTCGGAGCCGACGACCGACCCGGCGTGGAGGATGCAGCGATTTCCGATTTTGCATTCGTCATAGACGGTGACGCTGGCGTAGAGGATGCAGTCGTTGCCACGGGAGGCATTTTTCATGAGCGTCACGTGGGGATAGAGGTTGGCATTGTCGCCGATGGTGACGCCTTCGCCGACGACGACAAAGGGGTGAATATTGACGCCCGCGCCGAGCTTGGCCGAGGGGTGAATAGAGGCGAGCGGGCTGATGCCGATCGCCGGATGCTGTCGATGGCCATGCAGTTTCACGACGGTCTGCTGCCAGGCGAAGTAGGGGTCCTTGACTTCGATGACGTTGAGGGGTTCGAGATCCTGAACGCGTTTGACGCCCTTGGCACCGCCGAGGCCAAGGATGACGCAACCGGCGTTGGTGGTCTCGAGCTGCTTGTAATACTTGGCGTTGTGCAGGAAGGAGACCTGGTCGGCGGTGGCGTGGGCCAGGGTTCCGCACGAGGCAATGTGCCGCCCACCGTCACCGAACAGGGTTCCCCCCACCGCCAGCGCCAATTCCTCAACGGTCATTCCAGCCAAGCCTCAGTAAAGTGGATAGGACCGGTGAACTTACGCCG
>CALCHA010000177.1 GCA_937901265.1 uncultured Phycisphaerales bacterium | reverse complement strand
AGGAACGCGGCCCTTCTCGTAGTAGTTGTAGGTGGAGGGGCTTAGCTGAAGGATGGAGGCAAAGTGGGACTGCCCACGCGCTCCGCAGACCTGCACGCGGACCTGCTTGAGCCTCTCACAAATGGCGGCCGTGTTGAGGGGGGAAACGTCCTGGGTGAACTGCATAAAGAAACTCCGGCGGTTAAAACAAACGGTGTCATGTCGCGAAGGGAATCTGCCATAAGTATAGATTCGCAATCCGGCCAGACAATCATAGGTTGAAAAAAATTCGCTTATAACCCGATGAGGTGGTACGGGTTATGACGTGGCTCAACCAGCCTTAAACGCCCAGAAAAGAGGCTCGGCTGAGGCAGCATTCCCCTAAATGCCAAGACCGCCTGCCGATCGACATCTCGGTGGTAAAATGGGGTATTTTAATCTCAATAATTGAGAGAATTCACGGAGGGCCGTTAGCGGGATAGTTGGGCGTTCAGGTCGCTCGCGCGCCCCTGAATCCACCGTACCTTCCGCTCGATCATCTGCAGGAACCCATAGCCCTCGATCCGCCCGAACGAGCCGGTCGCGGCAATCGGCAGGACCGACTCGGCTACCAGCGCCTCGATCATCAGCTGCGGGATCACCTCAAGCTCGGCATCGCTGATGATGTCGATGCCATCGTAACCGCGTACGAATGCCTGATACCGTTGCTCATCCATATGGTCGGGCCACGTCGTCGGATCCTCCTTACCCCCGAGAATCGAAAACTGCAGCGCCCCGTTCGCCAGGTCGATCACGCGCTGCTGCAGCCGGGCGGCGTCATAATCGATCACCGCCACCACGCGGCTGTTGAGAAAGAGCATGTTGCCGGGATGCCAGTCGGAATGCACGATCTGGATCGGCCAGTCGCGCAGTCCGGCGGCATTGACCTTGAGCGCCGCCTGAATGTAAGCATCGCGGAGGAATGCGAGGGTGGCGTTGACCTGGTCCTGCGAGACGTTGCGGGTCTTGTCGAGGCGGTCGAAGGTGACGGGGATCTGGTCGATGCCGGTGTTGATGGGGATGGCGTCGTGGTAGCTTCCCACGGGTGGATCGAATTCGGGGGTGTAATCGCGCAGGAGCCGGTGGTAGAGGGCCAGGATTTTGCCGGCGTCGGCGGTGGAGTCGATCGAGTTGTCATAGGGGCCTCCGCGAATGTATTCGAACATTTCGTAGACGGCCCCGTTCCACTGGAGCATGGAGTTGTTGTCGGTGCGCGTGCCAAGAAGATGGGGGAGGGGGAACTGCTTGGAGGCGAGGAAAAGCTGGAGGGCGTGGGCGAAGGCGACCTTAAAGGGATCGTCCTTGCCCTTGGCGCGACGTTTGAGCAGGAACTGGCCGTTGGTGGCGGTGATGAGGAGCTTGGGCGCGCGGCGCGAGCCGCGCGGGAATTCCTTGATGGACTGGATGGGTCCCACATCGAAGTGGGAGAGGACGATGGCCAGTTCTTCGATGCCGAGACGTTCGCGTTCCGCCATGAAGACTTCCTTAAGAACGAGAGTGGAAGAAGGGGCACCCAGGGCGCGCGGATCGCGCGATCACAGGAAATCAGGTCTGCGCGTCGATGGCCGCGCGGAGGCGGAGAAGCGCCCTCTCCCGGCCCAGGAGGGCGAGGGTCTCCAGCAGCGGCGGGGTGATGGCATTGCCCGAGAGCGCGACACGGATGGGTTGTGCGGCGGCCCCGCGCTTTCCCCTGGCCCCGATGGCATCGGCGCCCAGGGCGAGGATCTTCTCGTGAGCATCGTGCAGGCCCACCTTGGACCAGTCGGCGACCGCCTCGAGAAGGGCGAGCGATTCCTTGAGGAAGTTCACGCCGTTGTTGTTCCTGATGTGCTTCTCGACCGCCTGGGGATCAATGACGGGCTCTTCGAAGAAGAAGCGGGAGTTCTCCGCCATTTCCGCGAGCGTGACCATGCGCTCGTGGTACATGCCCAGGAGCTCCATGAGCGTTTCGCGAGAGGCCTGCTTCAGCGGGTAATCGGTGACGGCGTTGAAGGATTCGACGGCGGCGGCGAGACGATCGAGGGAGGATTTGCGGATGTATTCGCCATTCATCCAGGCGAGTTTTTTGCGGTCGAAGCGGGCGTTGGTTTTCTGGATGCCGGCGAGGGAGAAGAGCTCGATCATCTGCTGCATTGAGAGGATTTCGCGGTCCTGTCCGGGGGCCCAGCCGACGAGGGCGATGAAATTGAGGAGGGCCTCGGGGAGGTATCCCGACTTGCGGAAATCCTGCACGTCGATTTCGGGGAGGGGGGTTTTGGTGACGGCGGCGAGGGCGATGGCTGTTTCGACGGCATCCGATTTTTTGGACATGAAATCCTGAATGACGGGGAGCGGGAGGCCGGATTTTTGCGAGAGGTCGGTGTAAGAGGCGAGGGCGGCTTCTTTGGGGTTGGTTACCCCCGGCAAGCCGGGGGCTATATGGGCGGTGATCGCTGCGCGAACCACCTTGGCTTTTTCGCGCTTGGACATTTTGGAGTTGTCCATGTTGAAGACCAGCGGCAGGTGGGCGTGTTCGGGGGGCGTCCAGCCAAGAGCTTCGTACAGGCCGAGGTGTTTGAAGGTGTTCATGAGGTGCTCCTGGGCGCGGAGCACGTGGGTGATCTGCATGTAATGATCGTCGACCACGACGGCGAAGTGGTAGGTGGGAAAGCCGTCGGATTTGCGGATGACGATGTCGTCGTGCTCGTCGGCCTTGACGGTGACATCGCCGAGGATCAGGTCGTGCACGGTGATGTCTTTGTAGGGCATGGCGAAGCGCACGACCGGCTTGACGCCTTCCTGCGGGGCAGCCTGGCGGCCGGGCATATCGCGGCGGTAGCGGAAGGGGCGCTTTTCCTTTTCGGCGGCCTGGCGCATGGCGGAGAGCTGCTGCGGCGATTCGTAAGCTTCGTAGGCGACGCCCTTGGCGAGGAGTTCCTCGATGTGTTTTTGATAGAGGGGGAGGCGTTCGGACTGGAAGTATTCGTTCTTCGCGCCGCCGACGACCGGGCCTTCATCCCAATTGAGACCGAGCCAGAGGAGGTCGTTGAGAATACCGGCGGCGGATTCTGCGGTGGAGCGGATCTGGTCGGTGTCTTCGATGCGCAGGACGAAGGTTCCGCCGGGGCCGCCATGGACCTGGTGCTTGTGGGCGAAGAGCCAGGAGTAGAGGGCGGTGCGTGCGCCGCCGACGTGGAGGAAGCCTGTGGGGGAGGGGGCGAAGCGGGTTTTGACCATGGAGGACTCCAGCGGGAAAGTTTTGAGTCCCGTATTAGAGGGCAAGCCGTCGTTGAAAGGAAGCGATGCGCATGGGGCGATTGTAGACGGAGCGGCCAGCGCGTAGGATGCTGCGACTATGCATGAATCAGAGACATCGACTTCGCTGGACGACGATCAGCAGACGCTGCTTTATCAGCCCGGGACGCGGGTGCGGGTGACGCAGCAGATTCCGCGACGCACCGATACGCTGGTGACGGTGACGGAGGGGAAGGTGGTGCGGCAGGAGCGGCAGAAGTCCGGATCGTGGTACGCGCGCAACAAGAACGCGAAGGTCTGGCTGGATCGGCTGATCCTGGAGAAGCCGGACGGGGAGATTTCGATTCTCAACCTGGACGAATACTCCGTTGTGCAGGTGCTCGAAGGGCCGGAGGGGCTGCGGGCGAGTTCGCCGCTCATGACGACCTCGCAGGATCCGACGGCTGGGGTGACGTGAACCCCC
>CALCHA010000176.1 GCA_937901265.1 uncultured Phycisphaerales bacterium | reverse complement strand
GTCGCTGCGGGGAAACAGCGGCACGTCCCCCTGCGTCGTCGGGCCCAAGGCGGGCGCTGAATCCATCGGCACGCCGTTGATAAACTCAGGCTTCATCGAGGGATAGGGCTGCTGCGTCCAGTACATCAGGGAAAACCCGACGAATTGCCACGCCACGCATGCCAGGAGCAGAAATCCCAGCCAGCCCCGCGCACTGCGCAGGGTCCGCAAAGAAACGCCGTAATCACTATAAGGATGAACCGGTGATGGCATCCGACATAAACCTCCTGCCAATTACCGATAGAGCATACAGGGATGCGCCGCCGGGCGAAACCTGTGCCCGGGCGCCGCCCCATTCGCGTGTTGCCGGCGCAGCCGGGACGCCCGCAACCTTCGCCCCCCTGTTTCGTGCTATCCTTACGACAGGAGACACCATGAAAATCGCTTTGATTCCCGCCGCCTTGCTGATCCTCTCGGCCGTGACGCTGGCCGCCCCCCTGGAAAAGCCGCTGCCGCCCGCGCTGGGCGTGCCCGCGCCGGAGATCGCGGCGGTGACGCTCGATGGCAAGCCCGTCCATCTGCTGGAGCTCCGCGGCAAGCCGGTCGTCCTGGAGTTCGGCTCGGCGACCGAGCCGCTGTTCCGCGCCCGCGCTAAGGCCGTCGAAACCCTGGTCAAAAAATACGCTGGCAAAGTGACCTTCGTTTTCCTGTACACGCAGGAAGCGCACGCCGCGGATTCTCCGCAGGCGCTGGATCTCAACACGGATGAGGGCTTCTCCTTCTCGCAGCCCACGAAGATGGACGAACGCATCGCCCTGGCGAAACAAACCGCCGAGCGTTTGCACATCGATCCCGCGCAGGTTGCCGTCGATCAGTGGAATAATTTTTCCTTCAAGAGCTATGGCAGCTATCCGAACATGACGTTCGTCATCGACGCCAAGGGCGTTTTGCAGGCGGGCTATCCCTGGATGGACACCAGCAAACTCAACGCGGCGCTCGCTGCGTTGGCTGGCGGCAAGGAAGTCCCCGCCGACGTCCGTGGCCACATTCGCCAGTCCCTGCCCAACGCCGAGCAAATTGCCGCGATGTCGCTGGACATGACCGGTTCCCGCGGGCCGCAGGGCATCGGCGTGCTGCTCGACCATCTGACGCTCACGGATGCGCAGAAGATGTCACTCTATCCGGCGGTGGCACAGTTCTTTTCCGACCTCCGCGAGTTCCGCGGCATCCAGCAGGCCAAGGCCACCGCCGCCACCGCGACGGACGCCGCCGCTGCCTCGGCCGCCGCCGCCGGCGTCACCCCCGAGAAAATGCAGACGATGCTCACCAACCTGCAGAACAGCGTCCGCAACCTCGATGCGGCATGCAAAGAAAACCTGCCGCCCGCGGATTACGAAAAAATCATGGACCTCGTACACTCCGGCCCGGAGCTGAAGCGCTTGTTCAACGCCGATTTGCGCACCAAGTGATGCCGCGGCCATCACGATTGCGTCGCCCTGAGTTCTAAAAATGATGTTGCGCCCCAACGCCCTCGCCCTTCGACTTCTCGCCCTTCTGCGCAACGCGGATCTCCCCCGCGCCCGCGGGCTGCTCGAAAAATCGACCAGTGCCCATTCTCCTGAATGGACCTACCTCCGCCTGCTGCTGCCGGCCGTGCACATTGCGGGGGAGCTGTTCGTCTCGGGCGTCCTGGACACCGCCGCCCGCGAACGGATCACCGCCGAGCTACTGGCCCTCATGGAGGAGACCCGCCAGCAGCTGCCCCGCCGGCCACGGCTGGGCAAGACGCTCTTCGCCACCCACCTCCCCGGCTTCGTGCACTCCGCCGGCTTCACCGCCATCTGCCACTGGCTCGACCGCGACGGCTGGGACGTCACCCGCCCGCTGCCCGTCCCGGCGCTGCCGGAACTGGCCCTGCAAATCCTCGCCGCCCGCCCCGAGGTCCTGGCGATCTCCTGCTCGCTGCCCAAGCACATCCTCCACGCCCGCCGCCTGATTGTGGACCTCCGCGCCCACCACTTCCCCGCGCCGATCTGGATCGGCGGCCTCCCGCTCAACGCCAACCCCAGTCTCTTCCCCCGCTCGGGCGCCGACCACACCGCGCCGGACATCCTCTGCTTCACGCGAAACCTCGCAAAGCAACACGCCTACGAAACCGCCACGCCCCAAAACCTCACCTGAAGACCCCCGCCCCCCCCCAATGAATAATGAATAATGCACACTGAATAATGCCAACACGCGCTCGTCCCCCACAATCGCGCGAACCCCGCAACCCCGCGCTCGTACCACTCCCATGCCTCCCCCCATCCTTGATCTCCACCATCCCGCCCGAACGCGCCTCCTCGACTGGCGTCCCTCGCGCAGCGTACCCTTCTGGATCGTCGCCGCCACCATGGGTCCCCTCCTCATCCTCGCGGTCCTCTGGATATCCCGCCCGTTCCAAGGCACCGGCTGCACCAAAGAAGGCTCCGCCAAAGCCGACCTTTCCTTTATGGGCACCGCTCTTGACGCCTTCCAAGTCGACAACGGCCGCTACCCCACCGCCACCGAAGGCCTCGACGCCCTCATCACCCGCCCCCCCTCCCTCCCCAGCTGGCACGGACCCTATGTCGAACCGATCCTCACCGACCCCTGGACCACCCCCTACCGCTACCCTCCTCCAACCGCTACCGCCACCGATCTCCGCTCCGCCGGCCCCGACAAAACCTTCAACACCCCGGACGACCTCACCAACTAATCGCCGCTCCTCTCAAACTCCTCGCTCACCGGCCTATCGCACCCTCCTCCGCCCCACCGCACCACCCACCGCGACCATCCCTCCAACCACCGCCATCATCCACAGCGGACCTCCCTCCCCCCCACCAAGGGCAATTCCACCCTCACCCTTACCGCCATCTACCACCCCGCCACCCTCGACAAAGAATTCCCCGCCTACGCGGGCACCGCCAAATCCGCTGCCCAAACGTTCACCCTCTACTTCCCCGGATGAAACCCCACCCACCCCTCCCCGCCTTCCAACAC
>CALCHA010000175.1 GCA_937901265.1 uncultured Phycisphaerales bacterium | reverse complement strand
TCACCGCCACGATCGTCCGCGACCACTTCAGCGACAACTGCAGCCCCAGCATGCACGCCCACGCCAGCATCACCGTTAACAGCAGCGGCAGCGTCCCGATCACCTCCGGCCACACCACCCACTCATGCATCCTGCCCTTCCCCGTCAGGCTGTAAATGAAATCGTACGCCACCACCAGCACGATGGTCAGCGTCGGCACAGCCGCAAAGGGCAGCATGAAGCTCACCAGGCCGCGCAGCTTTCCCCAGATGTAATAGCGCGACGTGATCGGCGTCACCAGCAGCAGATCAAGGGTCTGCGATTCGCGCTCCTTCGTCACCGCCGCCGCAGAGGTGTTCGTCGCGACCAGCAGCGACACCGAGAACTCCACGACGACCAGCCCCATCAAGACCTGCCGCGCCTGCGAGACATCCAGCGCCCCGGTGTGATACGCCCACAACAGCGCCAGCGCCGCCGCCAGGCCCACGAGGATCGTGACCCAGCGCGTCAGCCCGCGCCCGGAAAATCCCGCCCGCGTCGCGGCCTCACGCCACGCCACGGGGTTGGCCCAGACCGCCCGCGCCCGCCGCCCCTTCGCCGCCTTGCCCCGCCGGGCCAGGTTCCCCAGGAAAGACCACATCCCCACTTCCGACCGCTGCGCAATCCGCCGCAGGACGATGGCCGAGGGCACCACCAGGGCCAGGCTCGCCACCGTGGTCAGCGCGACATACATGTACGCCGGGTATTCAAAAAACCAGCGCACAAGAAAGTTTTCCCCCGCCATCACGCTGAGGTCCGGCGTCGGATACCCCGTGGCGTTCACCACCGATTGCAGCGCCAGAAACGGATGGATCGTCGTCAGCCAGGTGGTGTGCGAGGTCCCCGTCGCCGGATCAATCCGCAGCCACCACGCATCCACCAGGTACACCGCCACCAGGTAAATCGCGTTGAACACATAAAACCAGAACACCGTCTTGCCCGAGCCCAGCCGAAACACCGCGATCGCGATCGCCAGCGATCCCATGAACAGCGCCGTCGAAAGCGCGATCGCAAACGACAACGCAATGCTCGACGCCGTCACCCCGCCATACAGCAGCGTGATCGCGAACACCGGCACGCCCGAGAGCAGCAGCGCGATCACGTAATACAGCCGCGAAAACAGCGACCCCAGCACGATCTGCGCATTGCTCAGCGGCGTCGCCAGCAGAATGTTATACGTCCGCGAGTCCCGCTCCTGCGTGATCGCCGCTGCACAAAACACTGGCGCCAGCAGGCAGATCATCCCCAGCTGCACATACGAAATCGCCGAAAACACCTGCGACGACGCCTTCGCCAGCGACGACAAACTCGTCGCCCGCATGTTGCTGCCAATGAGCGCCACCAGCAACACCAGAATGAGCAGCCCCAGGTACCCCCAGCGCGTAAAAGTATGCCGCAACCGCCGCCCCCCCGCCGTCACCACGCGCAACAAAATCGGGTTCAACGGAGCCAGTTTCAGTACGTTGTATGCTGCCATGTTGTCCTGTCCGGAATCGATTAAAGCACGAAGACACGAAGGAACGAAGGCCACGAAGGCCGATTAAAACGCTTCTACAAAATCACCCGTCGCAATCCGTCCTGAAAATCTCCACGTTAAAATTCATAATGAACCCCATTCCAACGCCTCACTCGTCGCCTCCCCACACCCCCGCTTCGTGTCCTCCCGACCTTCGTGCCTTCGTGCTGAATCCGCATCGCTGACCATCGCGCTCACTGCACCACCCCCTTCGTAAGCGGCATAAACGCCGTCTCCAGTCACCTCCCCCACGCGCAACAAAATCGGGTTCAACGGAGCCAGTTTCAGTACGTTGTATGCTGCCATGTTGTCCTGTCCGGAATCGATTAAAGCACGAAGACACGAAGGAACGAAGGCCACGAAGGCCGATTAAAACGCTTCTACAAAATCACCCGTCGCAATCCGTCCTTAAAAAGCTCCACGTTAAAATTCATGATGAACCCCAGCCGCTTGCCCGCCAGTTTCAGGTAAGACTTCAATTGGCACTTGAACAGCGGAATCAGTTGCTCCACCGATTTCGTATCCACGATGATCGCCTCTTCCACCAGCAGGTCCAATTTCAAAGGCGTCCGCAGCGTCCGCCCGTCGTACACGATCGGCACAGGAACCTGTCGCCTCACGCGCAGCCCGCGCTTGGTCAACTCGTAAAACAAACACTCCTCATACACCGACTCCAGCAACCCCGGCCCCAGCGCCCGGTGAACGGTCAAACCCGCATCCACAAGCTCAGCCGCAAGCCGTTCCAATTCCTCACTCGTCGTCTCCCCATACCCCCGCTTCGTGTCCTCCCGACCTTCGTGCCT
>CALCHA010000174.1 GCA_937901265.1 uncultured Phycisphaerales bacterium | reverse complement strand
CATGGGCGATGAAGGCTCTCTTCCCGAAAACAACGCGCGTTTCAACGCGGAGCAGTGGAGAGACGGAGGGACGCGGAGGACGAGGGCTGACACGTCACCCCAGGGCAAAACATTTTCCTATTGCGGATCGACTGCAGGGTGACCAAGCGACTCGATATTTTAGTCGTTGCCGATCCACACACGCAGTCAGGCAAAGCGAAGAAGGCCCGGCAATATGGAGTTCGTGTCATTCATGAGCCGGTTTTTTGCAAGGCGATTGGTAGCAATGTCCAGTAGTTCGCCACCGATCTGCGCCGGGACCGTTGTGGACATCGTGATAGGGCGTGAAACGGGGGTAGGGCCATTCGCCGCGGTTCTGGCGGTCCAGGCCGGGCAGCCAAAAGGGGAGCCGCGGTCAGGATTTTTCGGAGCAAGGCGGACTGGGCACAGCATTCATTCCCCGAAGTGCTCGCAGAAATCCGCCCGGTTCCCGGAACTTTCCCCGCCGCCGACCTGCGAGACGCTCTTGACCGTCCGCTCGCCTTCGACAGGGCGACGTTCGACCCGTGACATGGGGGGCCACCGGCGGCGCAACTTGAATTGCCGCACGTTGCCCTTGGCGTGCGTTCCTCCCTAAGATGCTGCTGTTCCGGAGCAAGCCGCCATGCCTGTCGTCCCGTTGTGTTGTCGTCGCCGCCCCCGGTGGGGTGCCGCGTTTGCCGCCGCCCTGCTGGGTGCCGCCGTCCTGGCGGCCTGCTCGCCCGCGGTGCCGCGCGGGTCTGGGGCGGCCACCACTTCCCCCGCCTCCCGGCCGGCCGCGAGCGCCCCGCCGTTGGCCGCCCCGCCGACCGCCAACGGCATTTTCAGGCCGCTCCCGACCGAATCCCCCTTGACCGGCGAAGCGCTGCTTCGCGCGCGGATGACCGGCCCGCAGATTCTCGAATCCATCCAGAAGTTCACCGCGGGGGATCTCGCCGCCGGGGCGACCACCACCACGAGCCCCGCCACCGAACCCCACGAGCCCCCGCCGCAGGCCGTCAAATACTATCTGCAGGGCCGCGCCCTGTTTCTCGACGGTTCGAACAGTGACGCGATGGACGCACTGGACAAGTCGCTGGCGCTGGATCCGGAGGCCTTCCCGGTCCTGCGCCTGATGGGCCGGGTGTGCTTTGCCGCGTCGCAACTGGCGCGGGGGTCGCTGTACCTCCAGCGGGCGTATCGCCTGCAGCCGCAGGACATGGAGACGAGTTACCTCCTCGGGCGCTACTGGCTGGAGCGCAAGGACAACGACCGCGCGGTCTTTTATCTGATGAACGCGGACCGGGTAAAATCCCGCGGCGAAGCGCAGGCCCCGCTGATCTCCTACTACCTCGCCGAGGCCCTTCAGGCGGGCCGCTACCACGCGGCGGCCGCGCGTGCCTTCGAGCAGTTCCTGGTCGAGGCGACGCTTCCGGTCGCGGGCTATCGCTACGATCGGGAACTGTCCTATCTGCTGGATGAGCAGTGGGCGGGGCATCTGGCGGCGGCAGAAAACCTGGTGCTGGTCGGGGACTATGCGCGGGCGATCCCGCATTACCGCGAAGCATTCACCAGCCGTCCGACCGAGGCCTTCATCGCGTCGCGTCTTCTGGGTGCGGAGGTGCATGCGCATGAGCTCGACGCCGCAAAGAGGGATGCGGTACGCTTCGTGACGGCGACCGGGGGCTCGTCCGAGTCGCTGCAACTGCTGCTGTGGTATGCGCGGAGCGTCAATCGCGAGGCCACGTTCGTACCGGCCGTGACCGCCGCGCTCGCGCAGGTGGACGAGCCGGCGCGGGTACAGGCCCTCGCGGCCGCCGACGATCTCGTCGGCCGGCCGGGCGATGCTTTCGACCTGCTGCGCGGGTACGCGGCGAAAAACCTCGGCGATCTCGACACGCTGCAGCGGCTGTTTCGCCGGGTGACGACCCCGCGGCAACTGGAAGCGGCGCTGGCGGCCGCGGGCGAAGCGCTGCAAGGGGATCCCGCGCGATACGACGAGCTGTTCCCCGCCTTTGCGGGGCTGGCCACGTCCGATGCCGCGGCGGAATGGGCGATTCATCCCAGCGCGCCGGGCAGCAACGCGTTCGCGGCCGACCTGGCGGCGATCACGCTGGTGGCCAACGACGGCCCGCCGGAAGCGATCCGCAGTGCCTTTGCGGCCGCCATCGCCGGTGCCCCCGATTTCCTGCCGGCGCGGGCCTCGTTCGTGCACTGGCTCCTGGCCAATGACCAGTTTTCGCAGGCGGAAATCCTGGTCAACGCCGCCCTGGCGCAGCCCCAGCCCTCGCCGCGCGCCGCGGACCTGCGGGTTGACCTGGCGTTGGCGAAACAGGACTTGCCGCAGGCGCTGACGATCGCCCGCGACGCCTGCAAGACGTTCCCGGAGGATGAGCCGCTGCATTTGCACCTGGCGGCGATTTATCGGGCCCGCGGGCAGTATGTCGAATCGGACAAGCTGCTCACGGATCTGATTCAGGCGCACCCGCAGTCCGGGGCGCCTTACGAGGCGCTGATCGGATCGCTGCTCGAGCGCATCCGCCGGCCCGACGCCCCCGGGGGTGGCCAGAACGCCCTGCGCGACGCCGTCTCCTGGCTTGGCCGCCTGACCAACGCCATTCCCACCTCCACCTTCGGGCAGATCACGACAGCGACGCTCTACAGCCAGACGGGCCGCGGGGAAGAGGCGGAAGCGATGATGACCAGGCTGGCCCAGCAACACCCGGAGGACCCGGAGGTGATCGCGGCGCTGGCCCGCGCCCGTCAGGCCAATGGCAAGGGGGCGGCGGCGGTGGGGGGGTTGGAGGGGGCGATCGAAGCGCACCCGGTACCGTCGCTGGTGGCGGCGTTGGCGCAGCTCTACCGCACGCAGGGCAAACCCGATGAGGCGGCGGCATTGGTGCAGCGGATGGTGAAAGCGCATCCGCACCAGCCCGGCTACGCGATTGCCGCCGATGTGGAGCTGGGCGCCCAGAAAAAGAGCGCGCTCGACCTGGGAATCCTGCAAGCGGCGGCGGCGGCGAATCCCCGTTCCGAGGCGCTGGCGCTGCTGTTGGCCAGGCGCCTTTCCACCGGCGGAGGGGCTGAGGAAAGCGCTGCGGTGGCGGGGCTGCAATCCTTTATCGCGCGCAACGGGGCGACGACGGATCGGCTGTACGCTTTGTCGCACCTGCTGTCGCAGGTCGGTCAGGATGCCGCGGCAGAGGGGACGCTGCAGCAGGTGCTGACCCTCTTGCCGACGCACCGGGGGGCCAACAACGATCTGGGCTTTTACTGGGCGGACGCGGGCCGGAACCTTGAGCAGGCGGAGGGGATGGTTAAAAAGGCGCTCGAGGCGGAGCCGGACAACGGGGCTTATCTGGATTCGCTGGGCTGGGTGTATTACAAGCAGGGCCGCTTCACGGAGGCGTTGTCCTGTCTGGACAAGGCGCTTCAGACGCCGGATGGGCAGTCGGCAGAGGTGGTGGCTCATGCGGCCGACGCGCTGTTTCGCGCCGGGCGCGCGAGCGAAGCGACGGAGCGCTGGCGGCAGGCGCAGACGCTGTTGAACGGCGAAGACTTGCCGCTGACGCGCGACGATGAGCGGCTGAAGGGGTATCTTGAGCAGGTGCTCTCGGCGGTGAGCAACCACACGCCGCCGGAGGTGACGCCGACGGCGTCCGGAGGCATCCCGCGCGCGGCGACCCGTTGATGGCCGGGCATGGCACGCGGGGTGCGGGTGGTGTGTAATGGGGGCAGGAGGACATGTGCATGGCGATTGTGGGACATGGGATTGACCTGGCGGAGGTGGCGCGGGTGGGGCGAATGCGCGCGGAGCATGGCGAGCGGTTTCTCAATCGCTGTTTTACCCAGGTGGAGCAGGCTTATTGTCTGGGCCATCGGGATTCCGACGAACGGTTTGCCGGGCGGTTTGCGGCGAAGGAAGCGATTTTGAAAGTGCTGGGGACGGGGTGGCGGGGGGAGATCGCGTGGACGGACATGGAGGTGATCAACGATGGGGCGGGCAAGCCGGGGGTTGTGTTGACGGGGGAGTGTGCGCGGATTGCGGGGAGGCTGGGGATTGCGCGGTGGTTTTTGTCGATCACGCACTCGGCGGGGATCGCGGTGGCCAGCGCGATCGGAGAGGCGTAGCACAGAAACCGGATGAGCAGCGGTCGAGGGTGGCGTGTTTTGGAAAGTTCTGGAAGAACCTTGCAAATTGTGTCGCCGGTTGTATGCTTGTGGCAAGCTTTGAGCAGAAAGCGTCACTGGCGTCCGCTTTTACGGGCGATGGGGAGGGGCGGGGTGTCGGAATGGCCATTCGTGGGAGTGGTCTTTCAGGCAGGGTCGCCTTATTCTCAGAGGTTGTAGAGACCTCAGGTTCGCTGGAGAGTCCTTATGAGCACAGCGGTGGCGGGTATGGATCGACGGCAGGTGGAAGAGCTGGTGCGCAAAGCGTTGCGCGGGCAGATGGTGGCGGCGGGCTCGGGTGGGGTGGGCGTGCCGGAGCTGGTGCGGGCGCAGTCGTCGAACGCGGGGCCGAACCCGTTGCTGGTCAACGTTTCCGCGCGGCACATGCATGTGACGCAGGAGGACCTTGAGGTGCTGTTTGGGCCGGGGTCGAAGCTGACGAAATTGAAGAATCTGTACCAGGAGGGGGAATTCGCCAGCGAGCAGCTGGTGAATATCATTGGACCCAAGAATCGGATGATTCCGGGGGTGCGGATTCTGGGGGGATTGCGGAAGTTCACGCAGATCGAGCTGTCCTACACGGACGGCATTTTCATGGGGATTGATCTGCCACTGCGGATTTCGGGGGATATCAAGGGGAGCGCCGGGTGCGTGGTGGTGGGGCCGCACGGGGCGTTGAACCTGCGGGAAGGGGTGATACGGGCGGCGCGGCACGTGCACATGTCGGAAGCGGACATGAAGCATTTCGGGGTGAAAGATGGGGATTCGATGAAATTGAAGATCGACGGGCCCTGCGGGCTGACGTTTGAAAATGTGAAAGTGCGTTATCACCCGAAGGTGAAGCTGGAAGTGCATATTGACACGGATGAAGGGAACGCGTGTCATTTGCAGACGGCGACGCGGATGGAGTTGGTCAAATAGTTAAATGGTTAAGTGGTTACGTATGCTGCGATGCAGCGGGCCGGCCGCGTGGGCGTTTCGGCGGCGGGATCGGGTGAGGTCTCCGTCAAGCACTTAACCATTCAACCACTTAACTACTTAACCGGTAAGGAGCAGACATGGCGAACCAGGCACTGGGGATGATCGAAACGCGCGGGTTGACGGCGCTGATCGAGGCGAGCGACGCGATGTTGAAAGCGGCGAACGTGACGATGGCCGGCTGGGACAAGGTGGGCTCGGGCATGGTGACGAGCTTCGTCGTGGGCGACGTGGGCGCTGTGAAAGCGGCCGTGGACGCGGCGGCGGATGCGGCAGGGAAAATTGGCGAAGTGCTGGCGGTGCATGTGATCGCGCGGCCGCACGATGATTTGTTCCATCTGCTGCCGAAGAAGAAAGATGCTTCCGTGGCGGCGGCGGCTCCGAAGAAGTGAGGCGACGGGTTCAGTGGTTAAATGGTTGAGTGGTTCAGTATGCAGCGATGCATTGACCACGGCCGCGAAAACCACTTGCCTGCGAGGCATCATGGGTGTTCGGACTTATTTGACCACTTGACCATTTAACTACTCAACCAACACGAGGTTCATATGTCACAGGCACTGGGAATTATCGAGACCAAGGGGCAGGTTCCGCTGATTGAGGCGACCGACGCGATGCTGAAGGCGGCGAACGTGACGCTGGTCAAGACGCTGCAGATTGGCGGGGCGTAGGTCACGGCGATCGTGACGGGCGACGTCGGTTCGGTGAAGGCGGCCGTGGCTGCCGGCGCGGCGGCGGCGCAGCGTTCGGGCGAGCTGATCGCCTCGCACGTGATTGCGCGGCCGACGGAAGGGTTGATGGGGAATTTCTGACGAGAAGTCAGAAGTGAGAAGCGAGAAGACAGAAGGTTCGCTGCGAACATCTGTTCTCGTTTCGGGCTTCTGACTTCTCAATTCTGACTTCTGACTTCTTCGGATCCTCCATGCTCGTTCTCGTTTCCAACATCGGCACCACGACCTTCAAGTTCAAGCTTTTCGACATGTCGAAGGGCGAGAGCGTGTTGGCGGAGGGCGCTGCGGACCGCATCGGTCAGGGGAATTCGGCCTGGTGGCTGACGGCGGGCGGTTCGCCGAAGGTTTCCGGGACGACGGACCTCGCGGACCATGCGGCGGCGATCGAGCTTTTGCTGGGCGCGCTGGCCAAAGCGGGCGTGATCTCGTCGATCGATGATGTGCAGGCGATCGGGTTCAAGGCGGTGCATGGCGGGCCGCTGGGGAAGGACACGGGCGGTGCGGTGAGGGTGGATGATCATGTTCTGGCGGTGATGCAGGAATTTTCGGATGTGGCCCCGCTGCACAATCCACCCTACATCGCGGCGATGAAGGCGTTTGCCCGGCGGCTGCCAAACGTTCCGCAGGTGGCGGCGTTTGAGACGGGGTATCACCAGACGATTCCGCTGAAGCGGCAGGCGTATGCGATACCGCACGAGTGGACGGAGAAGCTGGGCATTCGGCGGTATGGGTTTCACGGAGCGTCGCACCGCTACATCGCGACACGGATGAAGGAAATCGCCCCGGAATGCCGGCGGATCATCAATTTGCACCTGGGCGGCTCCTGCTCGGTGACGGCGATCGAGGATGGAAAGAGCGTTGCCAACAGTTTCGGAATGACGACGCAGACGGGCATTCCGCATGCGGCGCGGGTGGGGGATTTCGATGCGTTTGCGATGATGAAGCTTTTGAAGCAGGGCGTTGATCTGGACACGATCTGGAAAAAGCTCGGCAAGGAAAGCGGGATGCTGGGGATGGCGGGGAGCCAGGACATGCGGGAGGTGGAGGAGAAGGCGGCGGCGGGGGACAAACGGGCGCAGCTGGCGGTGGATGTGTTTGTCGAGGCGTGCCGCCATTATCTCGGGGCGTATCTGGCGGTACTGCATGGGGTGGATGCGATCACGTTTACGGGAGGGATCGGGCAGAACGGGGCGGCGATTCGGGCGGCGATTCTGGAGGGGATGGCGTTTGCGGGGATTCGGCTGGATGCAGGGAAGAACAAACGTGCGCGCGGGAACATTGAAGCGCGGCTGGATGATGGGACTGGGGCGGTACAAATTTGGATGTTGCCAACGAATGAGGAATTGATCGTGGCGCGGCTGACGGTGGCTGTGTTGGGATCGAATTAAGCACGAAGGCACGAAGAAACGAAGGTCACGAAGACTTTTTTATAAGGGAACAGTTATGGCGCAGCAGGCTTTGGGAATGATTGAGTGCAAGGGGCTGGTGGCGACTTTTGAGGCGGCGGATGCGGCCCTGAAGGCGGCGAACGTGACGTACAAGGGGCAGCATCGCGTGGGCAACGGCCTGGTCGCGATCCTGTTCGAAGGCGACGTCTCGGCGGTTCGCGCGGCGATCGATGCCGGCGTGGCGGCGGGCGGGCGGCTGGGGCAGATTGTTTCGAGCAGCGTGATCGCGCGGCCGCACGAGGATACGGCGAAGATTTGATTTGGTTAAGTAGTTAAATGGTTAAGTGGTTAAATACCACTTCGATGGACGCTTTTCGTGCGGGCATTGCAACTCCATTTAACGACTTGACCATTTGACCATTTAACCACTACGAGGTTCACCATGGATCAGTCCGCTCTCATACAAGCAGTGGTTCGGGAAGTGCTGTCGCAGCTTTCTCCGGGGGGCGTTCCTGCGGCGCGCGCGTCGTCGGGGGCGTTTGGCGTGTTCAAGGATGTGAACACGGCGGTGGAGGCGGCCAAGCGGGCGCAGAAGCAACTGGCGGATAAGGGCGTCAAGGTGCGCGATGCGATCTGCAAGATGATCAAGCGGATTGCCATTGAGAACGCGGATTCGTGGGGGAAGATCGAGCTGGAGGAGAGCAAGGTGGGGCGGCTGGACCACAAGATTGAGAAGCTGCACTGGCTGGCGGGCGTGCCGGGGGTGGAGTTTTTGAAGAGCGTGGCGCATTCAGGGGATGAGGGCATTGGGATGGATGAGGCGGCGCCGTGGGGGGTGATCGGCGTGGTGACGCCGGTGACGCACTCGATTCCGACGCTCTCGGCCAACGCGATCAACATGATTGCGGCGGGGAATTCGCTGGTGATTAACGCCCATCCCAGCGGCTACAAGTGCGCGGTGATGGCGGTGCGGGTGTACAACCAGGCGATCGCGGAGAAGTTCGGGATCGAGGATTTGATTTGCATCATTGATCCGCCGACGCTGGAGAGCGCCAACGCGATTTTCGAGCATCCCGACGTGCCGCTGCTGGCGATCACGGGCGGGCCGGCGGTGGCGCGGGCGGCGATGTCGCAGAAGAAGCGGGCGGTGGTGGGCGGCCCGGGGAATCCGCCGGTGGTGGTAGATGAGACAGCGGATCTGGACCGGGCGGCGATGGCGATCATCGCGGGGGCCAGCTTTGACAACAATCTGCTGTGCATCGGCGAGAAGGAAGTGTTCGTCGTGGCGTCGGTGTTTGATGCGATGATGGATGCGATGTCGCGGCACGGCGCGGTGCGGCTGAATGCGGGGCAGATTGATGCGCTGACGAAGAAGGCGTTTGCGGGGAAGGACAACCACTGGGCGGTGCAGAAGGAGCTGGTGGGCAAGGACTGCAGCGTGCTGGCGGCGGCGGCGGGGATGAGCGGCGTGAAGTGCGATCTGCTGTATGGCGAGACGGACGAGAGCAATCCGTTTGTGCCCGAGGAGCAGATGATGCCCTTCGTGCCGTTCGTGCGGGTGGCGAATTTTGAGAAGGCGCTGGAGCTGGCGGTGAAGCACGAGCATGGCTTCGGGCACACGGCGATCATTCACTCCAACAACCTGCAGAACATCACGCGGATGGGGCGGGTGATGAACACGACGTTGTTCGTGGTGAACGGGCCTTGCACGGCGGCGCTGGGCGGCGGGGGCGAGGGGTATCCGAGCTATACGATTGCCACGCCGACGGGGGAAGGGGTGACGAATCCGTTGACGTTTACGCGGTTTCGGCGGTTGACGATGGCGGGGAGCTTGCGGGTGGTGTGACGATGGGAAGTCGGAAGTCGGAAGGTTTGATGGCGGATGTTGATTCCAACCTGGTGAGGGCGATTGCGGAGCAGGTGATGGCTGCGCTTCGCGCCGCGGGGGCGGGCGGCGGGGCCGGGGGGGCTGGAATCGCTTCGCCAGCGGAGATTCATGCGCCGATTGGGCAGTGCACGGGGGATTACTCGAAATTTCCGGAACTGAAGAACCTCCAGAGCGCGCCTGCACCTGCGGTGGTGGCGGCAGGGTCCTCTGGAGGTTTACCGGTTCCGCCGACGGTTGCCGTGACATCGCCCGCGCCGGTGACGGCGCTCAAGGGCGTGATCACGGTGTCGCAGCTCAAGAGCGTGCGCGGGGTGGTGCGGCTGGCGAAGGGGGCGATGCTGACGCCGCTGGCGCACGATTACATCAAGGATCACGCGATCAACGTGATGAGCGACGAGATGGCGACGGTGGTGAAGGTAAACGCGGGGGGCGCGGCGGTGGACAAGGCGCTGCCGACGTATTGGTGGATTGAGGGGAGTTGTCCGAGCGTGGCGAAGGTGGTGGAGGCGTTGCGGCCGCAGTTGCTGGCGAGCCGGGAGCGGCCGAGCGGGGAGAATTTGAAGGGGGCGGTGAAGGAGTTGGCGCAGCTGGTGAAGGGGCGGAAGGTGCGCGGCGGGGTGTTGTTCGTGCCATCGGCAGCGCGGGGGGTGTGTTATGCGAACCGCTGTCCGAGCTTGCGGGCGATCGTCGGCACGACGGAGCGGGCGGTGAGCGAGGGGCTGGAGATGCTGGGGGCCAATGTGCTGGTGGTGGAATATTCGCAGTTTGGGTTTAAGGGGATGATGCCGCTGGTGAAGCCGTTTGTGGAAGGCGTGGGGTCGCTGCCGGCGGCGGTGGCGAAGGAATTGAATGAACTTGCGATGTGTTATTAACCACGGAGAGCACGGAGAACACTGAGAAAAAAGCCGAGTTTCCGCTCCGTGGACTCCGTGTTCTCCGTGGTTTTTTTAAGTGAGGAATTGACGATGAATCCGAGCTTGTTTCAGTTGAAGCAGGAAATGTGTGAAGTGGGAAGCCGGATTTGGCAGAAGGGGTTCTGCGCCGGGAACGAGGGGAACCACTCGCTGCGGATCAGCGACGATCGGGTGCTGTGCACGCCGACGGGGCTGAGCAAGGGATTTTTGAAGCCGGACATGATCACGATCGTGGACATGGATGGCGCGCAGGTGGACAAAGAGAACAAGTACAAGCGGACCAGCGAGATTCTGCTGCACCTGGCGATTTACAAGAAACGGGCGGACGTGAAGGCGGTGATTCACAGCCATCCGCCGCACGCGACGGCCTTTGCCTGCGCCGGCGTGCCGATACCGGAGGGGGTGCATCCCGAGGCCGAGGTCTTCCTGGGCAAGGTGCCGACGGCGAAATACACGACGCCGAGCTATGCGGGTCTGGGCGAGAGCGTGACGAAGCTGATCACGGCCGAGACGAACACGGTGCTGCTGGGCAACCACGGGACGGTGAGCTTCGCCAACACGCTGATGGACACCTACTACAAGCTGGAAATCATCGATGCGTACTGCCGCATCCTGCTCTTGATCAAACAGATTGGGAAGGTGAACTTCCTGAGCGCGCAGGAAATGACGGACCTCTTGAAGGTGAAGGCGGCGTTCGGGATTCCCGATGCGCGGCTGAAGTGCGCTCCCAGCGGCTGCGTCGGCGTCGACAACGAGGCCTACGTCAGCACGTTCCCGGACACGACGACGGCGGCGTCGGCCGCATGCGATTGCGCCGGCGGCACCGTCACCCGGACCTCCGCCGCCCCCAACGCCCAGCCGGTGACGGATGCGGCGTTTGAAGCGCTGGTGAAGCAGGTGACCGACCAGATCCTGGCCAAGACCGGCAGATAACCAGCGAACGCCGCACGCGGAATGAAACGCCCATGCTGATCGTCGAACGACAAAAGAAGCTCCTGGACATCCTGCGGGAGCGCGGCACGGCGCAGCTCGAAGTGCTGGCTGAGGCGCTGGAAGTATCGAGCTCGACGGTGCGGCGCGACGTTGAAGTGCTGGAGCGGCAGGGCGTGGTGGAACGCACCCACGGCGGCGTCATCTTCCGCCCGCGCTCCACGGCATCGCTGGCCCTCGAAGAACGCATGCGGGAAGCCGTCGACGCCAAGCGCGCCATCGGCGGCGTGGCGGCGCGGATGATCGAGCCGGGGATGACGGTGTATGTCGATGGCGGGTCGACGGTGCAATACTGCATCGAGCAGATCGAAGCGCGGCCGCTGCAGGTGGTGACGAATTCGCTCACCGTGGCGAATCACTTCGCCGGCGATGAGCGGGTGGAACTGCTGGTGGTGGGGGGGGCGCATTATCCGCGGACAGGCGTCTTGATCGGTCCGATCACGACGGCGGCGCTGTCGGGGCTGCATGCGGACGTGATGCTGTTTTCCGGCGCGGGGCTGTATGAGGCGGAGGTGTTCAACTCGAGCCTGGAGATGGCGGAGGTGGAGCGGCTGGCGGTGAAGCAGGCGGCGCGGTCGGTGCTGCTGATGGATTCGGGGAAGTTCGGGCGGAAGAGTCTGGCGCGGATCTGTGCGGTCGACGAGCTGGACCTGGTGATCACCGATGGGGCAATCAACGAGAAATGGCCACCGCTGCTGGGGGAGCGGCTGCAGGTGGCGCGGTAGGCAGAAGGCGGTGCTGTGTGGCGGCGGCGTCGGCGAGCGGGCGGGGGCGGGTGAGCTGGGTCCTGGTGGGAGCAGCGTTGTTCTGGACGCTGATCGTGGCGGTGGTGGCGGGCGGGGTGATGCGCAACAGCGTGCGGCAGGCGTTGACGGCGAACTGGACGCCGGCGCCGGGGCAACTCGTGCACATCGAGCGAACCGTGCACGTTGATAATGATCCGGGGAACCATGGCGGGCCGACGGTGACTTATGGGGTGGCGGTGCGGTACCGCTACACGGCTGGCGGGCAGGTGCGGGAGGGGACGCGGCTGCGCTTCGGCGACAACACCAGCGCGGGGCATTGGGCGGCGGATTACGTGGCGGACCATCCGGTGGGGGCGGCGGTGACGGTGTATGTCAATCCCGCTGCCCCGGACAACGCGGTGATGGTGCGCGGACTGGAGGGGCAGGATCTGTTCTGGATGCTGTTTTTCATGCCGTTTGTGGGTGGCGGATGGCTGCTGTGGTGGGCGGCGTTGGGGCAGCGACCAGGGCTGGCCGGCCGCGAGATAGAGGAGGGCGAATCGGGTTTGCGCATCGTGGTGAAGCCGCGGCTGGCGTGGGGCATGGCGATGGGTTTGGCGTCGGGTGCGGCGGTGGTGTTGATGATTATTCTGGGCCTGGTGTGGGATGCGCATCCGCCGCTGGGGGTGGCCAGTGCAGCGTGGGGAGGAGTGATCACGGCGGCGGGTGCGGGCGGGATGTACTGGGTGGTAGCGCGCTGGCTGGGGTGGCAGGCCATCACGGTGGATCGGGCGGCGCGGGTGGTACGGGCGGGTCGGCGGGTGATTCGGTTTGAGGAGGTGGGATTCGTGGTCGTGCGGATCTCGAAGCTGGGGGATCGGGTGGGCGAGCCGCTGTGCCGGGTAGGCGCGTGGCTGCGGAC
>CALCHA010000173.1 GCA_937901265.1 uncultured Phycisphaerales bacterium | reverse complement strand
GGCGACGATACAGGGCATGAACTGGGAGCGCTGGTCGCCATAGCCATGCTTCTTGCCCGATCCGCCATGATCCGCGGAAACGATGATGAGGGTGTCGTCGGTCAGGTGGGCCTTGTCGATGGCATCGACCACGATGCCGATGCCACGGTCGGCCGCCTCGATCGCGGCGATTTGTTCGGGCGTTCCCCAACCGATGGCATGGCCGACGATGTCGGTATTCGCCAGATGCAGAAAGAGCAGGTTGGGCTGGTGCTCCTTGATCAGGTCGGCGGCCTCCTGAGCCACCAAGACGTCGTCGTCCATTTTGGCACCGGTGAAGATCTGGTCGAAATCCACAGCCCCGGGCCGATTCAATGCCTCGAATTTTTTCTTCCCGGCGGCGATCGCCGTCGACAGTCCCCGTCGCTTCGCCAACTCGAAAATCGTTGGCACCGCGGGATGCCGGGGACCATCCACCGGGGGCTCATCGCTGTTCCAGAAGATTCCATGGACGTAGGGGGTGACGCCGGTGAGCATGGAGGTGTGCGAGGGCAGGGTGATGGCGATGTCGGTCGTCTCGGCATAAAACGAAAAGGACCCGCGGGCCATGAGCGCGCGAAGGTGCGGCGCATTGGATCGCAGCAATACATCGGGGCGACAGCCGTCGATGGAAACGATGAGCACGTGACGGGCGAGCGGTGCCCCTCGCTCGTTCGAAGTGGTGGCCGTCCCCGGCAAGGCGGGATTGGCCGTCTGAGCCTGCATGCAGGAGCTCATGGCCAGCAGGACCAGCGGGGCGAGCCGCGGCAGCTTGCGACAGAAAACAGTGCTGCTTGGCACAATCAACCTCCTGGGCGTCCATACGCCGTTGTGTGACAGGTGCTGCCGCGTGCCACCCCAGTGGCGACACGGGGTTGAAAAAACGTCGACGGGCTGGCTAACGTGTCAGCCCCCGGCTTCACGTAGGGGTGGGGTCGAGGCCGCCGAAACGCCGGCTGCGTCCGGCGAATTCCCGCAGGGCGGTGTAAAGTTGTTCGATGGAAAATTCCGGCCAGAAGCGGTCGGTGACGTAAAATTCTGCGTAAGAAATCTGCCAGAGCAGGTAGTTCGAGACGCGCATTTCCCCGGCGGTGCGGATCAGCAGGTCGGGGTCGGGCATGCCGGCGGTGTAGAGGTGATCGGTGATGGTTTGTTCGGTGATCTGTGCTGGCTGCAAAAGGCCGGCCTTCACTTGTTCGGCGATCGCCTGCACGGCATCGCGGATCTCGCCGCGCGAGCCGTAGTTGATCGCGAGACAGAGGGTCATGCCGGTGTTTTGCCGCGTGGCTTCGAGGGTGTTCTGCAGTTCCTGCAGGACCAGCGGGGGGAGTCCCTCGCGGCGGCCGATCTGCACGAACTGGATGTTGTTGTCGATCAGCAACTTGCGCTGCGAGCGCATGTACTCCACGTAGAGGTCCATGAGGAGGGCGACCTCTTCGGGGGGGCGGTTCCAGTTTTCCGTGGAGAAGGAATAAAGGGTTAATTGGGTGAGCCCGAGGCGGGCGCACTCTTCAACGATGGTGCGGACGGTTTTGGCCCCCGCGCGATGCCCGGCGAAGCGCGGAAGCCCGCGCGAACGGGCCCAGCGCCCATTGCCGTCCATGATGATGGCGACGTGCTTGGGCAGCCGCTCGGCCGGTATTCCCAGCACCGGCGGAGAGGTTGGTTGGGTCACGGGCATGAGGTCTTTATACCGCAAAGCGATAATCCGGCCAATGATGCGCGGCGGGCAACAGCGCCTCGGGGTTCTCGGCCAGAGTCCTCATGAAGGGCGTTACTTGTCGGTCGTCTCATGCAGCGAAAGATCGCCCGCGCCGGCGGCGTCAATCGGCGACTTCGACCGGGATTCCCACGGCGAGCCCAGGGCGTAGGGGGAGGACGACTGCGGGGCCGCGTAGCGCACGGAATTGGCCAGCACGCGCCGCACCTCGGGCTGGTAGTAGGTGGGAAAGGTTTCATGTCCGGGGCGAAAGTAGACCACGCGCCCCTTGCCTCGGCGCCAGGTGCAGC
This sequence comes from uncultured Phycisphaerales bacterium, assembly GCA_937901265.1. Lineage (GTDB taxonomy): Bacteria > Planctomycetota > Phycisphaerae > WQYP01 > WQYP01 > CALCHA01. The sequence continues at coordinate 4,455 of CALCHA010000173.1, read as the reverse complement.
AGGAGCGGAAGACGTTCCCGCCCTGAAACCAGGAGAGCATCACCAGCTCATCGGGCGTGGGGATATCGAAGCATTCGCCATACATTTCCTCGTGCGGAATCTCAAAAAACTCGGGCAGGCCGTCGGCAATGGGATGGCCGGGGTTCACCACGTAGAGCCGCTCCAGCTCGCCAGCATCGCGCCACTTCAAGCCGCAGCCGGTGCCCATGAGGCGCATGAAAGGTTTGGAGTAGTGCGCGGAATGCAGGGCGACGAATCCCATCCCCTCGAGCACGCGCTTCTGCACCCTTTCCGCCAGGGTGTCGGGCACTACAGCGTGGGCCTTGTGCGCCCACCAGACGAGCACGTCGGTGGTCGCCAGCAGGTCATCGGGGAGCCCCTGTTCGGGCTCATCGAGGGTCGCTGTGCGGATGATCGCGGCGTCTGCAAGGTGCTCCCGCAGTGCCGTCGCGAGGACGACATGGATCCCTTCGGGGTAGACGGCCTTGACATTTGCTTTTTCAAGCTCGTGCCGGAACTCGTTCCAAACCGTGATGCGCAACGTCATGGAGTAACCCGCGAGAAGTGCCAGAAAGCAGATGCCTTGTAGGAAACGGACCGGGGCGGGGAACGGGGGCCTACTTCTGCGGCGTCCTCGGGGGCTCGGACGCGGGGTCCACCAGCCGCACGGATTCCTCGTCGGCCAACTGCGCCACGCCGCGGTCGGAGCGGACCTCCTGGGTATCCGCGAGGTCGCAGAATTCCTGCTCGAACGGGGGCAGGCTGGGCAGCGTGTTGAGCCTGTTGATGAGCATGCGCAGTCGCGCCAGCGACCGCCGATCGAATTTCAGGGCGATGCGGGGATACTCGGGGACGAGCGTTTCGTCATCGATGACCTGGGTTCGCCGCGATTCGATTTTGCCATCCTTCGCGATGGAGCCAAACTCGGCGTTGATGTCGGCCAGCTCCTGAGCGGTGGGGGCGTGCTTGATGCGGAGGAAGAGCTCTTCGCGGACATAGCGGCAGGAGTGGTAGTTGCGATAGAAGAGCTGGATGTGGCGCAGGGCGTCGGTGGCGTCATTGGTGATGTAGTAGAGGGCGGTGTCATCGGCAGAGATGAGGCCATCGCTGAGGAGCTCGTCGCGGATGAAGCGGTCCCAGGCACGCCAGTAGGTGCCGCCGGGCCGCTCGATGAGCACGATGGGGAGGGGATCGCAGCGTCCGGTTTGTACCAGGGTGAGCACCTCGAAGCCCTCATCGTGCGTTCCAAAGCCACCGGGAAACAGGGCGATCGCGTGGGTTTCCTTGACGAACACGAGCTTCCGCGAAAAGAAATAGCGGAAGTGGATGAGCTTTTCATCGCCTTCGATGACGGCGTTGGTGCGCTGTTCAAAGGGGAGCTTGATGGCCACGCCGAACGACGCCGCCAGACCTGCGCCCTCGTGACCCGCGGCCATGATGCCGCCGCCGGCACCGGTGATGACCATGAAACCCGCGTCGGCAAGTTGCTTGCCGAACTGCAGGGCGAGCTGGTAGTTGGGATGCGTCTCGGGAGTGCGCGCGGAGCCGAAGACGGAGACCTTGCGGCGCTGACGGTAAGGTTTGAAGGTTTTGAAGGCGTAGCGCAGCTCTTTGAAAGAGCGCACCATCAGCTTCATCTCGCCGCGACCGGGCGCATCGTGGGCCAGCTTGATGGATGCCTGGATCATCTCCGCGGTGAGGTCTCGATCGCCGCCCTGAGCGATGCCCACCGTGTCGAGGAGTTGATTGATTGCTTCGTTGTGGATTTCACTGGTGCGGGGCACAGAGACATCCTTTCCAAAACCGGCGGGGAGCGGCGAAACACGCCAAGCATACGAAACATCCGCGCTGATTCAAGGCGCTTTGCCGCAAAATCACCAAATGGCGAGGGTTGGCAAATTTGCGGGTGGGAGCAGGCGGCGCGCCGGCTCCTCCGTGGTATCCTTCGGGGCTTTCCACCCCTGCTGCCACTGAGGAACGCCCCATGAACGTCGCCGCCATGCCGGAACTCACCCTCGTCCCCGTCAAACGTGCGCTGCTCTCGGTCTCCGACAAAACAGGCATCGTCGATTTCGCGACCGCCCTGCAACGCGAATTCCAGATTGAATTGGTTTCCACGGGCGGCACCGCGAAGGTTCTCCGGGACGCGGGGCTGATCGTCCGCGACATCGCAGAGCTCACCGGTTTTCCTGAAATGATGGATGGCCGCGTCAAGACGCTGCACCCCAACGTGCACGGCGGGTTCCTCGCCCTGCGCGATAATCCCACGCACATCGCCGCCATGCAGCAGCACCACATCCAGCCGATCGACCTTGTGTGCGTCAACCTGTATCCGTTCGAGGCCACCGTTGCTCAGCCCGATGCGACCTTCGCCGAGGCTGTCGAAAATATCGACATTGGCGGCCCGGCCATGATCCGGTCGGCGGCGAAGAATCACCGCTCCGTCGTCGTCGTGACGGATCCCTTTCAGTACGGCAAAGTCCTCAAGCACCTTCGCGCCAACGGGGGTCAGACGCCATATCCCTTCCGCCTGGACCTGGCCATGTGGGCCTACACGCGGACCGCGCAGTACGACGCGGCGATCTCCACGTACATCGCAATGACCTACTTTACCCAGCGGGCCAAAGACCACGCGGCCGCGCGCGTGCCCGGCACGGCCGATACAGATGAAGACGTTCTGTACATCGCTGACGCCATGGGCCTTACGCCGGCGCTCACGCCGGTCCTGCGTCGCAAGGAGGTTCTGCGCTACGGCGAAAACCCCCTCCAGCTGGCGGCATTTTATACCGCATCGCCCGCGCGACCGGGAATCGCCACAGCGAAGCAGCTTCATGGCAAGGCGCTCAGTTATATCAACATCCTCGACGCCGATGCGGCGATTGAACTGGTGCGCGAATTTTCCGCCCCCGCTGCCGCGGTGATCAAGCACACCAATCCCTGCGGCTGCGCCACGGCCGGCGCGCTGCCGGACGCTTTTGATCTCGCTTACGCGGGTGATCCCCTCGCGGCTTTCGGAGGCATTGTTGCCTTGAATCGCGAAGTCGACGAAGCGACTGCCGCGCGCATCATCGCGGGCAAACGCTTCCTGGAAGTGCTCATCGCCCCTGCTTACTCCGCCGCCGCCCTGGCCATGCTGCAGGAGCGATGGAAAGATTGCCGCATCCTTGCCACCGGTGATCTCGCTGGCCAACAGGATCCGCGGGAACTTCACTACCGCAGCGTCACCGGCGGCATGCTGGTGCAGCAGCCTGACCGTGCGGGCTTCGACCGCGCTTCCTGCAGGGTCACCAGCCTGCGAAAACCCACCGATGCCGAGTGGTCGGATCTCGCTTTCATCTGGCTCGTCACCAAGCACGTCAAGTCCAATGCCGTCGCGATCGCCAGCGGGGGCCAGCTGCTGGGGGCGGGCGCCGGGCAGATGTCGCGTCCCATGTCGGCGCGGATCGCCATCGAGCTTGCTCAAAAGAATGGTCACACCGCAAAGTTGCCGGGCAGTGCTGCGGGATCGGACGCGTTCTTCCCCTTCCCTGACGCGCCCGAGCTGCTCATCGCCGCCGGCGTTCGTGCGATCATCCATCCCGGCGGCAGCAAGAAGGATCAGGAGACGATCGACCTGTGCAACCGCCACGGCGTCACGCTGGTTGCTACGGGGCAGCGGCACTTCGCGCACTGACCGCTGCAGGCGGGCGCTGGCGCGTGCGCCCGGTCAGTCCTTGAAGCGAAAGTGCACGAACAGCCGCCCGAAATTCTTTGAGTCCTTCTCGACGCGGTGGTAGAGCGCCTTGATGTCGCCGCGCTGTAGAAACTTCAACACCCGCTCCTTGAGCACGCCCGAGCCCTTCCCGGGAATGATCTCCACCAGGGCAATTTTCTTCGCGACAGCCTCACGAATGATGGCATTGAGGGCCGCTTCAATCTGGCCGCCGCGGTTGAAAATATCGTGCAGGTCGAGCTTTAGTTTTGCCATGCGGTGACACCATCGTGCGCGGATCGAGAATCGTTAAACCGTGCCTTTGAAAATTAAAGCCCTGGTATCAACGAGGATCATCAAGAGTCCCCGGCATAGAGGGACTCTCTGGAACAATCTGCTTCAGCTGGAACAATCTGCTTCAGGCGCGTTCGCCTCCAGTGCCATCTTTTCCAGCACCGCCAATTGTTGCAGACGCTTCCCTGTCGTGAGAGATTCCTGCGGCGATCGAGCAGCTTCAATGTGCACCGTCACGGCAAAGCCCTTGGGCACATCAACCGTTTAGTCCCGTATGAATGCCTTACCGTCAAAATGAGCCTGGATGGTCGTCATTGGTCACCTCCGCACAATTGTAACAACTCACTCCGCCGGCAAAGCGCGCGTGCGAATTTCCGCCTTGATCGTCTCCATGAACGCGTCCATCGCCATGACGCCCAGATCCTTGTCCTTGCGGGTGCGCACCGCAACGGCACCGCTTTCCGCCTCTT
>CALCHA010000172.1 GCA_937901265.1 uncultured Phycisphaerales bacterium | reverse complement strand
AGTTCGACCTGCACGACCGTGGCGTCGAGACGCTTCATCAGCTCCTTGATCAGCGGCTGAGCTTTGACGGCTTCGACGATCTCCGGCGGGACGCGCGGGTCGGCGGAGGCAGGGGCGTTGGCGGAGGGCGGCGGCGCGTGGGTGGCCGCTTCATTGAATTCCAGCGCCAGCTTCAGGGGGAGCCGGGTCACCGCACGCAGGGCTTCTTCGATTTTCACGCGGGCGCGCTCGCTGGTGAATCCCCGCTGCACCGCGGGGACCAGAAGTGTCACTTCGCCCTCGCCAGGATCAAGAGCGGCGACCGAGCAGCAGTGGCCCAGCACGCGCTCGAGGTAACTCGCATTGGCCGAAAGCCAGCGGCGGGTGGCGGCCCACACGGCGGGGAGGTCGCCCGGGTCGGCCACGATCTCCGCGGCCGGGCGCGCCGGGGCGGCTTGGCCGGTGGGAGAAGCGCTGCGCGACTGCGCGCGGGCCTGCTGGCGGGCGGCGGCGTTTTTGGCGTCCAGCTCCTCCTGCTTGCGACGCATGTGCGCCTTCATCACTTCGTAGATGTTCTCCTCGTCCCCTTCGGGAATATCCAGCGCGGCTTCCTGCGGCGGTGTCCCCAGAACGGCGGCGGCGGCGGCGGGGTCGATGTCGTGCTGCGCCCCGGGCGCGACGCTCAGCTCGGTGTCACTTTTTTTTTTGACCCGCGAGTTGCGGGGTCGAGGCGTTCGCGTTGTTCCCGGCCAGCAGTTGCCGGATCGAGCTGAACTGCTCACTCAGCGACAGTCGCACGATCAGCGCATCGAACAGCGGGCGGTGCATCGTCGAGGCCTTGAACGCCCGCAGCGTCTGCTCGCACAGCGTGATCAGATGGACCAGCGTCGCGGCGTCAAAACGGCCGGCGAGGGCCGTGAACGTGGAGCGCGCTTCGGTCGGCACGTCGAGCAGGTCCGTGTCGTTGCCACAGGTCACCACGAGCATGAGGTTGCGCAAAAATTCAATGAGCTCCGAGAGCACCCCTTCCACGCCCATGCCTTCCTTCAGCAGCGCATCCGCCCGCGTGATGGCCGCGGCCGCGTCGGACTGGGAAATGGCGTCCACAAGCTGGCCGATGGCGGCGGTGGGGGGCTTGCCCAGGAGGTCTTCGAGAATCTTGTCGGTGATGTGTTTTTCGCCCAGGGACAGCACGCGGTCGAGAATCGAAAGCGCATCCCGCATGCTGCCGTTGCCCAGGCGGGCGATGCGGTGCAGTGCGTCGGCGTCGGCCTGCACCTGTTCGTCCTTGACGATCTCCGTGAGGTGCTCGGCAATGCGCTGCGTCGCGATATTCTTGAAGTCAAAACGCTGCACCCGCGAAATGATCGTGGCCGGAACCTTGTGCACGTCCGTGGTGGCGAAGATGAACTTCACGTGCGCGGGCGGCTCTTCCAGCGTTTTGAGCAGCGCGTTGAACGCCCCCGTCGAGAGCATGTGCACTTCGTCGATGATGTAGATTTTGAATTCGGAGTGCGACGGGCGGATGCCGGCGGATTGCCGCAGCTCGCGGATCTGGTCGACCGAGTTGTTGCTGGCACCGTCGATCTCGATCACGTCCATGTCTTCGCCGCGGGCGATGGCCTTGCACGTATCGCACTGGCCGCAGGGGTTGCCCTCGGGCGTGCGGTGCGGGCAGTTGACCGCCTTCGCCAGAATGCGGGCGGCGGACGTCTTGCCGACGCCGCGCGTGCCGGTGAAGAGAAACGCGTGGGCGACCCGGTTGGACTTGATGGCGTTTTTGAGCGTCTGTGCGATCGCTTCCTGCCCGACGAGTTCATCGAACGTCTGGGAGCGGTAGCGGCGGGCGAGAACTGTGTAGGCGTCGGGCATAGCGAGGGGATTATAGCGAGGCGCGGCCGAGAGGGCGCGGCGGCGGGCGGCGGGAGCTCAAAGATCCACGGTTGCGGTGCAAAGGCCCGCGCGCGGCGGGCAACATTTCCCCCGGGACGCCGGAGAGCGGAGCGCAAGAAAAAGGAGGAGGAACCGTGTGGAGTTTTTGTGGCAACCTGCGGCGGTCGCGGGAGTTGTTCTTTTGATAGGGGCACCAGAGAATAAGTGGCTAGGCCGCAGGAGGACGTGAGATTTCCGAACCGCTAGACTACGCAGCATCGACCCGTCAGAAGTATTTCGCTCGCCGAACGATTCGCGGCTTCCTTTATACGGCCGGCCTAATTGCCGTGCTCGACATGGCGCTTCTTGCGACGCTCGGCGCTACAAGTGAGACGGCAATAATGTTCTGGAATCTCGTCAACTTTCCTTCGCTCCCTTGCGTGTTCGGCTACGTGATGTTGTCGCCCCCGCCGTTCGAGTCGGAGGTGAGGTCTTGGGACTACATTATGCTCGGCGTGAGCTTGATCTCATCCTGCCTGATGTGGGGCGCGATTGGCGCAGGGATTGCCAAGCTGACGACGCAACGGTCTGCTGCATAACCACCCGCTGCTGTGGTCCAGCCCAGCCTCGCGGCAGAATATCTTTTGTCGTTCGAGTGGCTGGCCCGTCCTTTCCAGAACCGGGCCGCCCGCCCCGCAAGCCGCTATGATGGCGGCCATGGCTGCGGAACATCTGATCGTTTATGGCGGGTCTTTTGATCCGGTGCATGTCGGGCATCTGATCCCCGCCCTGCGCGCGCGGGAGATTCTCGCCGCCGACCGCGTCCTGTTTCTGCCGGCCAATCGTTCGCCTTTCAAGATGAAGCAGCACCCCGGCGCCAGCGGGCCGCAGCGGCTCGAAATGCTGCGCCTGGCCATGGTCGGCGTGGCCGGCTGCGCCGCCGACGAGCGGGAACTGCATCGCGCCGGCCCCAGCTACACCGTCGAGACCTTGCGGGAGCTGCACGCGGAGCGGCCGGGCGTGCGGCTGACCCTCCTGCTCGGGGCCGACCAGTTGCAGATGCTGCACGGCTGGAAGGGGATTGGCGAGATCCTGGACATGGCCGCGGTGGCGATTCTGCCGCGGATGACCGGCATGGCTGCCGATTTCTCGTCGGTGCGGCGGCATCTGGGCGACGCGACGGCGAAGCGGCTGGAGGCGGGGCTCCTCGCGACACCGCTGGTGGGGATCTCTGCCACCGAGGTGCGGGCGCGCGTGCGTGCGGGGCTGTCCGTGCGCTTCTGGGTGCCCGAAGGCGTCGCGGGCTTTATTGCACGCGAAGGACTTTATGGGTGAGCCCTCCGGGCGTCCGACACGGAATCGCTGAAAGATTGCATCGGGCGCGGGGGCGGCGGTAGGATTCGGAGGCACATCTATATCAGGAGAAGGGTATGGCGCGATGTCAGCGATGTGATGCGATGGCGGCGACCAAGGGCGTGATCTACTACCAGAACATCGGGCTGCTGGTCGCGCGCCTGCGGCGAAAGGTCGAGGGCGATCTTTGCCGCCGTTGTACGACGCGCGTCTTCCTCCGAATGACCGGGCTCACCCTGATCTTTGGCTGGTGGGGGATGATCTCCATGATTGTGTCCCCCTTTATGATTTTCAACAACGTGGTGCAGTATCTCTCCGTCATGCGCGGCCCGTGGCGCGGCGGGCCGGTGACGCCCGTGACGGTGCGCAGGGCGCGGCCCGTCGTGGAGCCGGAGACGGTGCCCATCGAACTGGAACCCGAACGTGAGTTTCGCCCGCGCACCCGGCGGCTGGAGGAGCCCATCGAGTTGCAGCAGGACTGGGAGGTCACGCAACCCGCGGCCGCCCCCGCCAAGCCGCTGCAGCGCGACCTGCCCGCGGTGGTTACAAAGAAGAATGGGTCGATGTCCAAAGAGGAGATGGCCGCGGCGCTGAAAGCCTATCACGGCGACATGCGGATGCGGCTGAAGGGCGGCCAAACGCCGGCGGTAATCGCCGCGTTCATCGCCCCGCGCACCGGCGTCCCCGAGCGCGTGGTGCGCGCCTACGTGGAGAAGCTCGCGAGCCGATGAGCGGGCGTCAGGCGACCAGCCCGATGTGCAGGACCACCGCCCCATCTTCATACTGGATCGAGATGACGCCCGGTTCGATCCGCATGCGCGCGGCATCACGCGGAGAAAGGACGTTGGGCTGCGCGGACAAAAACGCACCGATCAGGGCGCTGCGCTGGGCCGCGGTGGCGAACTGAGACACATAACAATTGAACTGGCGGCCGCTGGGCGTACCCTCGTCGGTGGTTTTCACCAGGACCAGCGCCAAGCCATCAAGGGCCTGGCCATCCCATGACCCGCTGGTGACCTGCCACGCGGTGACGCTTTGGCGTGCCGAGGTAAGCCCCGGCACGCGGGCATTCTCGATCCGGTATTGCCGCGCGTCCAAGGCGTTGCCGTCGAGCAGGCTCGAATCGGACCCCGGAATGGGCATATCCGGCGCGGCCGCCATCGCCGCCCGCGGCAACAGCGCGCTCGCCAGCAGCAAACTCAAACCCATAAGGTGCAGTTTCATCGATTCCCCTCGATGAAGAAGTCCATCATATTCTCCCGCCCGCAGCCTCCAGCTCCGCGGGCACAACCCACTAGGATAACCGCGCGACGCGGGGGGCCGCCAGTAAAAATTTCGCGATTGGCAAGATGGGGGGTGGCCCTGTTTTCCGGCGAGGGGTGCCCTCATCGCGCCTCAGCGGGGGGGCGAGCCGCCCGCACCTGCGCGGTTGTTGCGCCCAGGGGTGGCTGTTCCCCGGCCGGCCGGTGCGGCGGGGGTGCCGAACAGGGTCGTGGCCAGGGTGATCACATTTTTGACGACCGGAATGGGAATTTCAAAATCGCTGTAAACGTAGCCCGAGGCTACCTGCGAGGTGAATTGGATGCGCCCGCCGCTGAGTGCGCTGGTGATGGCCGGGGCACCGAGGGTCGCGGCACCGCCCAGTTCTTGAAAGGCCGACAGACAGCCACCCAGGTCGATTTCGCCGATCGCCACCATGCCAGCGGGAATCTGGCCCTTCATTCCCGCGGCGGCGAGTTGTTCCACCAGGTGGGCATCGCTCGTCGAGACCGTCGCATACACCACGTGTTGGTCGGCCAGCAGGTCGATGTACAGCGTCTTGCCCCCGCCGGCGGACGCCTCGATCACCCCGCGGTTCACGGTTTTTCCCCCGCTGGCGTACGTGGTCAGCGCCTTGCCGCTGCCTTTCTTCACCCCATCGGCCCAGGCGGTTTTGAAATCGGCCAGTGTCTGGTTCTCGCCATCAAACTGGCTCACCACCGAGAGCGTTGGCTGCTTCGCGCCATCCACGGTGATGGCGATGGAGGCGGCATCCGCAAGGCTGAGGAGCGGGCCGACGATCTGGAATTTCGGCAGCTCGCCCGACTGGCTCAGGACCGCGAGCAGCGGGTTGGTGTCTCCCTTGGCGCGGGTCAGGTGAATCTCGCCGAGGACCGTCCCCGGAAAGCTCGGCCGGGGGTGGGCCGCGGGAGCGACCATCGTGCCGGGAACCCACCAGCACTTCATTTGCAGGTTGTCACCTTGCGGGGCAAACTGCAGCGAAAGGTGGTCGAGGTTGGCGACATCGGCCCCGGTCATCACGTCCCCGCCCGCCATGAAACGCTTGTAGACCACCGGCAGCGCGGCCTTGGCCAGGGCGAAATTGCCCGTGATGGCCGCCAGTGGCGGATTCTGGGCGTAGTCCGCCTTGAAGGCATCCTCCGGGACCATTCCCGCGGCATGATCGCTGCCTGTGCTCACAAACAAATGGTCCGTCCCCCGCTTGAAGAAGTAGCCGCCACGCGTGGCGAAGTCGTCGCGCCCGATGACTTCAAAGCCGCCCTTGCTCTTGATCTCCTCGATCGTCCCTTTCCCCGCGACCACAGGCAGCACCGCCACCACCATCGCGCTGCCGTTGGGCGCGGCATCCCAGGATTCCTTGTCGGCCGCCACCGCGACGCCCACGGGCTTGTCCGTGGCCAGGGTCCCGGGAGCAAGATCGAGGCGCTTTTCAATCATCGGCGCAATCTGCAGGGACACGCCGATCCGTGTCAAAAAGGCCTCCGCATTCTTGATCGACGAAACGGACGCGCGGGCCACCGGCTTGGGAAAGTCCGCAAATGCCTCTCCGCACCACCCCGTCATGGCCGCAGCGCTCAGAAACATTGCAGCGCAGGAAATTTTCCGCATCGTTCCGCCTCCTTCAGGACTTTGCGGAATCCTACCGACACCCCCGCGTCGGCCGCCAGCGATATTTCGCGTTTACGCCAAACGCAGCCTCCATCGGCCGCGTGGGCCAAGGGAAAGCCCCCTCAGCGCGGATGCGCATCAGGACGCCTGCCCGCTCACCTGCGCCGCCGCCTCGCCCGGGCGATACAGCACGATACGCACCGATTCCAGCGTGATCATCCCTTCCGGAACCAGCGGCTCGAGCTCCGGCAAAAGCCGTGCGATCTGCGCTTCAGAATCGACCAGCTCAATGATGATCGGCAGGTCGCTGGAAAGCCCCAGGACCTTGGTGGTGTGCAGCACGCTGTTGGCGCCAAACCCCATCGACCCGCGGAGCACCGTCGCGCCGCGCAATCCCAGCGCCCGGGCGCGGGCCACTATCACCTCATAGAGCGGGCGTCCCTCAGCCTCATCAGACTCGCCGACGAACACCCGCAGGAGCACACCCGCTTCGCTACTTTTCATCGGATTTCCTTCATCAACGGGAGGCAGCGTGGAAAGGTCCGGCACCGCCCGCGGGACCACCAGCACAGGCCGCGGCCCGGTGCTGCGGCGATGGCGATAAAACATCACGGCGGCGCGCTCAAAGGTCACCATCATCCGCGGCAAAAGCATGGCCGCGGGCCCCTCCAGAAACGCTTCGAGCCGCGGAGCGTCGTCGGCCATTTCAACGATGACCGGCAGGGAGTTGACCATGTGCCATGCCGAAGGCTTCACAATCCCTCGCGCGCCAAAGCCATAAATTCCCTTCAGGACGGTCGCCCCCGCGAGCCCCGCCTTCTCGGCATGCTGCACCAGCCGCTCGTAGGCCGGCGCGCGGTGCGCTTCATCCGTCGTGAGCAGATAGAACCGCACCAGCACGCGCTCCCCCTCCAGTTCCCGCTGGATGGGAATCCTCATGTGTGCCTCCCGACCAAAATGCCCACGCTGACCGCCAGCAGGCCCAACAGCAGGCTGCTCCCGATGTACAACAACGCCCGCCCGAACGTTCCATCCTCGATCATCCGCATCGACTCATACGTGAAGGTGGAAAAGGTGGTGTACGCCCCGATAAATCCGACGGCAATGGCGATGCGGACGTGGTCCGAGATCCCCAATCGCGCCCCGGCATAAGTAAGAAACCAGCCCAGAAGAAAGCTGCCGGTGATGTTGATCAGCAGCGTTCCGATCGGAAACGCCGTGCGCGCGAAAAGTTGCGAGATCCCCAGCCGCGTCATCGCCCCCAGGGCGCCGGCCACTCCCACCAGAAGGTACTGAACAACGGCATGTTTCACGCGGCGCTCCCCAAGAAAAAACCCCGGCCGGATTCACCGGCCGGGGTTCGTATGCACCGATAACCCTCCTGCCGCCGACGCGGGCAGGAGTCATCAGCTTCCGGGTGGAAGCGGTTCAGGCGAACTCCATCGCCCTTGGATCCACCCAACTTTAACAATCCCCGCTCCCACCCGCAACGCCGCAGCCCGACCGCCCGCCGCTTCCAAAATTTCAGACCCGTGACCCATCGATCCATAAAACCCCCAAGCGCATAGCCCTACGCACCCGCAGCCCAACCCCGCCACCCCCAACGCAGCTCTCGCAGCGAAAACCTATCCAACCCGCCCCGCGGACTTCCGAGAATGGCTCGCACCCCCAATCCCCCACACCGCGCGGAATCCCAGCAGCACCCCCGCCGCAACAACAAACAGCATCGGCTGCGTTTCCAGAACCTTGGCCCGCAGCGCATAGTGAATCACCCCCGCCGCCGCAGCAACGTAAACCAGCTGGTGCAGACGCTTCCACCGCACAGCCCCGAGCCGCTTCACCATCCCCGCCGTCGAGGTGGCCGCCAGGGGTATCAGCAGCAGAAACGCCAGCATGCCCAGCAGAATGAACTTGCGTCGCCAGACATCCGCAGGCACGTTGAGCAGGTCGAATCCCTGGTCCAGCCACAAGTACATCAGCACATGCAGGCACGCATAGAAAAACGCGTACAGGCCCAGCGTGCGGCGAAACAAACTGAAAAAATTCCGCCCCGTGATGCGACGCAGCGGCGTGACGCACAGTGACAGCAAAAGAAAAATCAGCGCCAGCAGCCCGCTGGTCCGCAGCAGGTACGCGGAAGGGTTGTACCCCAACCGATCGCGCCACGCCGCGAACGTCAGCAGCGCCACGGGCACAGCACCGTTGATCTGCACCAGCAGCCGGGCGTAACGAGCGGTGGTCATGCGGCCCCTGACGGTCAGTAGTCCTTGGCGAGATCCATGCCGCGGTAAAGGTCGGCCACCTGCTCGGCGTAGCCGTTGAACGCCAGCGTGGGGCGGCGATCCACCGTTTCGCCAAGGCGGTCTTCGAACCGCTGCGAGAACCGCGGACGAGTGATGCTGGGATTCACGTTGGAATAAAAGCCATAGTCGGCGGGACTGTACAGGTTCCACGTCGTCGCCGGCTGCGTGTCGACCAGCGTGATGCGAACAATCGCCTTGGCCCCCTTGAAGCCATATTTCCACGGGATCACCAGGTGCAGCGGAGCGCCGTTCTGCGGGAGAAGCGCCTCGCCATACGCGCCGTGCGAAAGCAGCGTCAGCGGATGCATCGCTTCGTCCATGCGCAGCCCTTCCACGTAGGGCCAGCGCAACACGCTGCTTTTCTGCCCGGGCATGCGCGCGGGATCGAGCAGCGATGTGAAGGCGACGAACTTTGCACCGGCCAGAGGCTCGGCCGCCTTCAGCAGCGCGGCCAGCGGAAAGCCCAGCCACGGGATCACCATCGACCACCCTTCCACGCACCGATGCCGGTAAACGCGCTCCTCCGCCGGAGCCAGCGACAGCAGCTGGTCGAGATCCAATGTCCGCGGTTTCGCAACCCGCCCATCCACCGTCACGCTCCATGGCCGCGGCTTGAACCCGGCGGCAAGCAGCGCCGGGTCGCGCTTGTCCGTGGAAAACTCGTAATAGTTGTTGTAGTGCGTGAAGGTCTCCGGCGGCGTGAGCGTGTCCGCCATCGAGACCGCCGCGCCGCCGCCGTCCCCCTCCCGCGGGCCACGCCCCGACGTGCGGTAGGGCGATGGACCCGGATCCGCCAGCCATGCGTAAACTCCGCCCGTCGCCGCGACCGACGCCCCGATGCCCAGCGTCTGAAGCAGGCGGCGACGCGACAAAAACGTCTCCCGTGGCGTGATTTCGCGGGCCGGAATGTTGCCATTCATGGGACGCACCTTCACAAATCAGGAACCCCGCGTCACCTGCAGGATCGCCTCCACCAGCTCCGCCGGCGCCTCGCCGAGGCTTTCCACACCCGGAACCGAACCGCCCGCCTCCCGGGCCAGACGGATCGTACGGCGGTAACTCGCCACATACCTGCGGCACGCCCGGCACAACGCCAGGTGCAGCCGAAAATCGGCCTTCCGCGCGGTGGAAAGGCTGCCGTCAATATAGTCCGCGAGAAAGCGGTTGATCAGCGCTTCACAGGTCACAAGCTGCCTTTCCGTAGGGAGGGATCCAGCAACTCGCGGAGCGCCTGGTGGGCACGATGAAGCCGCGTTTTCACCACGCTTTCCGAGACCTCCAGCAGCGCCGCGACCTGCCGGGTGTCCAATTCTTCGATGTCGCGAAGGAGGATCACGTTACGAAAATCTTCCGGCAGCCGCCCAATGCGTTCATGCACCAGTTGCCGCTCCTCATCCGTAATGGCCGCCTCCGGCGCGCTCCTCCACGCAGGCCCCACGTTGCGCCGGTGGCCATCCCTGGCGAAGCTCGGCAGCATCCCGTCCAAAATCTGCTCCGTCGGATGCGCCCGATCCCGACGCAGCTTCATCAGGCAATTTCGCACCAGAATGCTGTGCAGCCACGTTCCCAGCGCCGCGCTGCCCTCGAACCCCGGCAACGCGCGGAACGCCTGCAGAAACGATTCCTGCACCGCATCCCGTGCCGCCCCGTCATCCCGCAGAAATCGCCGCGCCGTCGCCAGCAACCGCGCAGTGGTGGCGCGCACCATCGTCTCAAACGCCGCGGCATCGCCGGCGCGCAGACGACCGAGAAAGTCGGCGTCGTCGAAATTGCATGTGTCACCGGCGGGCATCACGCTGCATCTTACCTCATGGAGGCATGTCATGACCGAATCCCCCCGTTTACCCCTTCCCCGCAAGTCCGGCCCGCCCTGGTGGCTCCGCCTCCTGCGCGATGGCGCCATCGTGCTGATCGTCGTGGTGGCCCTGCTCGCCATCGCCATCTTCCGCCAACCCTCCCAGGGGGCCATGCTCTATTACCAGCACGGCGCGCTCGCCAACACCTGGCATCGCGATGAGCCCGCATTCACCACCACTCCGATCCTCCGAGCCCTCACCGTCGCCGCCATGAAAAACTTCGGCGATGACAACGACGATCCCTCCCTGCCCGAGTCCGACGACCACTGCATCCCCCTGCCGCCCCATCTCGTCCCGCCGGGAGGCATCGGCGATCCCCCCAGCCTCGCGGCCTTGAACCGCTACATGGGCTACCTCCTGCCCGACGGAATGCAGGTCCTGTTCTGTCATGCCCTCCCCTCCGATGCCGGCCAGCGACTGGTCATTCTCGCCGTCGGACCGCAGCGCCGCGGCGGCGGCCTGCTCCCCCCGCTGGCCTGCGAGGCTGTCATCATCGAGCCCTCCTCCTGGACCGGTTCCCCCCGCCAGATCGGGCGGCAGCGCGCGCCGATGACCGATCCCTGGCTGGCCGCCGGACCCGCCACCTTTCTCATGGGCCATGCACAGGGCACCCAGGCGGTCCTGCCCTACTCCGCGGCGGGCCATTCCGCCGCCCTGCGGGCCCATCTGCTCCCCGGCGGCCGGCGACTGGCGATCGACGCGGGCTGACACGCTCCCGTCGGCAGACCCCTCACAGCACCAAACCCATCCACTTGGCCGCCTCGTGCGGAATGACCACCCCCTTGGCCAGCAGTTCCTTGGCCAGCACGTCCATCCATTCCCGATTCACCGTCACGTCGCCCGCGGAAAGACGCGCACCCTCCGGCGCCGCGACGATCGCGTAGTCGCGGACCGCGATATGAATCGGACCCGCTTCCCCCTTGAGCTGGATTTCCGCCTCGATCGTTTTCGCCGCGCTATCGATTTTCAACGATGTCATGTGGCCATACCTCTTGATGAAGTGGTTCAGCGCGATGCGTGCCGGGGCGGAGTGCAGGCCTTCGTTGACCCGATGAAGAACGCGCGTAAATAGACCCACAAGGAACCCCGGTTGTTGCAATACACTTCGACATGCTGGCGCCGGCCTCACGACCGCGCCGGGGCACGGCAACAAATCGCCACCACTTCATCGCGTCTTGAACCGGATGACGCTCACCGACATGCCGGGAAACTCGTGCACGAAGCTCGGCGCCGCATCGTGAATTTCCAGCTTTTGCGGAACGCAGTGCAGCGGGTCCGCGATCGTGTTCACCGCGTCCGCCGGGCCCGAAAGAATTTCGCCGATGGCATCTTTTCGGATCGTCGACGCACCCGCGAAAGACAGCGTCATCTGCTGCGCCCCTTCACGCGTGTTCACCACCTTGAGAATAACGTCGCCTGTCTTGTCATCGCGGCTCGCCGCCGAATACAGCGGCGGGAGGTCCTGATTCGTCCCCGGCAAGGCCCCCCCCGGCGTCTGCGGAGTCAGCTCCACGATCGGCAGAACCCGGTCGCCCTTGTGGGTGTAGAACATCTTCTCCACGTAGTACGCCGGCGAACCGAAGCTGGTGAGCGCGTTGTATCCGATCATGTCGCTGGGCCACTGCATCGAGCCATTCTGCCGATCCGCCAGGTCCGACACGTTCACCAGAAGCGGTGCATAACAGAACATTTTGACAAGGTCGGCGTTGCGCTCGATGCCGCACATGAAGGCGGCGTCCGCCATCGCGGCGCTGAACTGCGGCGTCGGGTTCCCGATACGCGTCGCCCACTCCCCGACGAACACCTTGGGGCCGGTGCGCGGGCGCTTATCAAAGCTGTTGGCCAAAGCGAGTGACGCCCCCACGCTGCTCGGGTAGTGATGCTCATCCTGCAAATCGGGCTGCACCGTTTTCAGCGGCCGATCCCCGGCCGAGGAAATAAGCTCCAGTTGCGGATATTTCGCGCGGATCGCCTGCGCGAAGACCGCGAAACGGGCGTCATAGGTCCCCATGCCCGCGCCCAGGTTGTCCTCGTTGCCGATCTCCACGTAGTGCAGCTTGAAGGGCTCCGGGTGCCCATCCTTCGCACGCTGGGCGCCCCAGCGGGTGCTCTTGTCGCCCATCACATATTCAATTTCCTCCACCGCCTCCTGCGCATACCTGGGATAGTCCTCGGCCGGGACCGACGTGCGGTCCAGGTTGTATCCGGCGTATACCGCGAGCACCGGCTCCATCTTCAGGTCTTCGCACCACTCCAGAAATTCCAAAAGCCCCATGCCGTCCGAAGAGCGGTAACGCCACGGGCTCTCATGCCCCGGCCGCTGGCTGTAGTCGCCGATCGTCTCCTTCCAGTTGAAGCGGTTGGCGAAGTCCTGGCCTTCAACGTAATTGCCGCCGGGGAAACGCAGGAACGCCGGATGCATGTTGTCCAGAAGCTGCATGAGGTCCGGACGGAAGCCATTCACCCGGCCATGAAACGTCGGCGGGAACAGCGAGACCAGGTTAAACCAGAGCGAGCCCTTGCTGCCGCCCGAAAGCACGAATTTGGCGTCAGCGGTGGGCGCCACCTTTCCCGTCTTCAGCGTGACCGTGTGGTGCTGCCACTGCTGCCCGACGCTGTCGACCTTCGCGGACGCGTAGATGGTGCCGTCATTGCCGACGATCGCGACCGTGAGCGGCCCGGAGAAACCGTTGCCCGAGCGGGCGTAGAAGTTGGCACGGTATTGCGAATCGGGATGGACGGGGATGCCCCAGAAGCCGTCATTGGCCAGGCCGGTCTGGCCCCCGGCGGCAGTGATATCGAGCCGCACCTCGGTCTTGAGGGCACCGCTGTTGACGGGCTGCTCCTGGTCGAGGGCGAGGGTTCCCGCGCCTCCGCCGGAGGTGTAGACCGACCAGTGGGCGAGGCTGCCGATGGGCCTGGCGGGAGCGGAAGCGGGGGTGGGAGCGGGTGCCGAAGCAGGCGCTGCAGCAGCACCCCGTCCGCGGCCGCCACGTCCGCCGCGCGGTGCCGGGGGCACGTTCTGGAAGATGCGGTTCTGCACCAGCTCGCCATAAAGCCCGCCGTCGTAGGAATAGTTGATCTCCTCGGTCATCAGCCCATAGAGCGTGGGACTGATCGCCGCGCCGGGCTTGTCGACCTGGATGGTGAGCTTGCCGGGGTCAGCCGCGATGGCGCTGCCGCACGCCGCCAGCAGAATCGCCACCGTCAGAAGTTGCTTTGCACCCATCCGCCATCTCCAGAAAATTAGTGGGAAGTGTCCCTGACACACCGCCCGCCGCTGCGGGTCGATGGTGATTTTATAACCGCGGCGACGCAGCCTGTCGCTTCTTCCATGGCCACGGCTTGGAGACCGCACCGTTGCCCTCCTCGAAAAATCGCAGCAGTTCCGCCGCCCACACGCCGGCGTAATCCACCCCCACCCGCGGTGCCGTGCCAATCG
>CALCHA010000171.1 GCA_937901265.1 uncultured Phycisphaerales bacterium | reverse complement strand
TCGACAATCTCCTCGATCCGCGCCGGATGAATGCGCCCGTCCGCGATCAGCTTCTCCATCGTGATCTTGGCGACTTCCCGACGCACCGGATCGAAGCAGTTCACCGTGATCACCCCCGGCGTGTCGTCGATGATCACATCCACGCCCGTCGCCTGCTCAAACGCGCGAATGTTCCGCCCCTCGCGACCAATGATCCGCCCCTTCATGTCGTCGCTCGGAATCTCCACGCTCTTGGTCGTCCCCTCACTCGTGACCTCCGCCGCATACCGCTGCATCGCCTGCAAAAGAATGTTCGTGGCCTTCGTCTTGGCCTCTTCCTTGGCCTGGTCCTCAATGCGCTGCACCAGCAGCGCGGTGTCATGGCGAACCTCATTCTCCACCCGGCTGAGAATCAGCTGCCGAGCTTCATCGGTGTTCATGTTCGAGATGCGCAGCAGCAGTTCCTTCTGCTGAGCGAGGGTCTCGTCGAGCTGCTTTTCCTTCACTTCCACATTCTTCTTGCGGTCGTTCAGGCTGCGATCGAGATTCTCCAGATTCTTTTCCTTGATCCCCAGCGTGTCCAGCTTCCGGTCCAGAAGGTCTTCCCGTTTCTGCAGCCGCTGCTCCTGCTCCCGCATCTCCTTGCGGCTGGCCTCCATGTCCTTCTCCGCCCCCTCCTTGATCTTGAGATACTCCGCCTTGCCGTCGAGCTCCGCTTTTTTCACCAGCTCGGCCGAGTCGATCTTCGCTTTGGCGACCAGTTCCGCCCCCTCCGCCTGCGACTTTTTCAGGACGCTCGACGCGCTGTTGCGAATCAACGTCATCGCGACCGCCACGCCCACGATGAGCCCCCCCACCACGCCTCCGGCCAAAGTGACCGGTTCAAACGCCAGCGGAAGACTTCCCAGTGGCATGATGCAAGAAAACAACAAAGAGGGATCGACCATGAAATGCCTCGCGATCGGGCGCGGCCAGATGGCGGCAAACCCGTGAGAAAGAGGGACCAAGTGCGGCGGAGTCATCGCGCCGCGCTCGTCAAACGGAGGCAAAATGGAACGGAGCAGGTTTCACGTCGCAGACCAGTGCCTAACCTTATCATAGGAGAGGCCTTAGCGACGGTCGAGGAAGATCGGGCAAGATCGCGACTGCGGGTGAGGGCGGGGTTTGGAAGATCGTCCGCCACATGCGGCTAACTCATTGCAAATTCACTTCTTACACATTTTTCACAAAGCGAAAAAGGCGTCACGCCACGGGGGAAGCTGCAGAGAGGTGGTCGCATCATAAAGAAAGGATGGCCCCGGGTATCACGGCATCACAACGACGTTATGACGGGGGCCCTAAAAGGTTTCACCGAAGTCAGTCTGATCTATCCCGCTCCGCCTTGCGGAACGTCCATGCGAAACTTTGTCGGAGTTTCACACGGATAAAACCGGTATCCGGCCAAAATGCCGTTTCCCGTATTAACGACAACCGTCTGTTGAGCCGTGACTTTAACCGGTTCACAAACCGCGGTCAATGGCCCATCTTCCCAACCGGCACCCGGCCAGGCCCTCATGCCCCCATCGCTGGGCCACCCGCCAGCCATGCATTGGGTCAGAGTTCGGCGAACTGCATGTCGTCTACATGGACGGTGCCGCGGGGTTCCTCGATGTCGGCGTATCCGGCGAGACCGGCGGCGGTCATTTCGTCGCGGACGGCGGCGGCGGAGAAGCGGCCCGGGCGGCCGAGCAGGTCCCAGACGATCTGCCCGACGCTGCGGGTATCGTCCAGCGGCGGGATGGCCTGCGCGAAGGGCTGCACGCGTCCCTCGAAGTTTTCATACACGCCGCTTTTTTCCGCCCAGGTGCAGGCGGGCAGGCTGAGGGTCGCCTTTTCATACACCGGCCCGCGACGGGTGGCCATGCGTACCAGCGTCTGCATACCGGTGACGACCTGCTTGTAGTCGGCGACGTGCTCGACGGGGAAGGGGTCGCTGGACTGCAGCGCGCCGGTGACTTTTTTGGCCTTGATTTTCTCATGCAGCTCGGCGAGGGAGCAGGTGTTGCCGGCGAAGTGGGCGATAACTTTCTCGGCACCCCGGCGGTTCGGCGCCTTTTCCGCCTTGATGGTGAAGGTGACTGCGCCGGTCGAGGGGTTCTTGAAGACCTGATCTTCGCCGTCGATGCGGACGGGGTTCATGACGATCCAGGCCTGGGGATCGATGGAGCGGACGTATTGGACCTGGAGGAACATTTCCTCGGTGGGGTCGAAGGGGGAGAGGATGCAGACGAGGGTGCCCGGGCCATTGACCTGGACCAGTGTGCGGAGTTCCTCGTCGACGTGTTTGTAGGCGATTTCCCAGGGGAGCTCCGCGGAGGAGCCATACTGCATGCGTTCGGGGACGCGGAGGCGTTCAGCGGCATGGACGAAGCCGAAGCCGTAGCGGGTTTCATCGGTGATCCACCACTTGTTGACGTCTTTGTTGTAGCGTGGCTTGATGCGGTAGATGCGGCCTTCGTTGTGATGAATTTCGATATTTTCGCCGCCGCTGGTGAGGGGGGAGATGGAGGGGG
>CALCHA010000170.1 GCA_937901265.1 uncultured Phycisphaerales bacterium | reverse complement strand
GGCGCAGACGAACGAGGCCCCCCCCGCAGCCGCCCCCACGGCGGGTGCCGATGCGCTGCTGCAGGGTTTCGTGACGCCGCCCGAGGCCGCCAAGCCGCGGGTGTGGTGGCACTGGACCGCCGCCAACATCACCAAGGAGGGGATCACGAAGGATCTGGAGTGGATGAAGCGCGTGGGCATCGGGGGGTTCATGCTCGCCGACGTCTCCGGCAGCGGCGGACAGGAAGTGGAGCACAAGATTTCCTTTTTCACGCCGGAATGGTTCGACGCCGTGCATCACGCGGCCGCGGAAGCGGACCGCCTGGGGCTGGAAATGTCGATCTTCTCCTCAGCGGGCTGGAGCGAAACGGGCGGGCCCTGGGTCAAATCCTCGGAGGCCATGAAGAAGCTTGTCTGGTCGCAGACGGATGTCGAGGGGCCCAGGACGTTCAACGACAAGCTCGGCCAACCGCCCTGGAGCAATGGCACCTTCGGCAGTTTCAAGGGGCAGAACGTGCCTGCATACTCCGAAGCAGCGGCCAAGGCGACCGTCAGGGCCGGCCCCGGCGCGGCTCCGACGGTTCCCTACTATGGGGACAGTTCGGTGGTCGCGTTCCGCACGCCCGCTGACGAAACGGACATGAAGGACCTGCACCCGACGGTCACCAGCAGCGGCTGGGCCGCCGGAGGAGGCGGTCGCGGACGGGGAGGCTTCGGACGCGGCGGTGCCGGCGGCGGACGTGGAGGCGCGGCTCCGGCTCCCGCTCCTGCGCAGCCCACCCCTCCGCCCGATACCTCGCGCCTCTGGGATGACGACATGCAGACCTCGGTCACGGCCTCGCCCGGACCCGACGGCCCGGCCTGGATCCAGTACGAGTTCCCCAGCCCCATCAAAGCCAGGGCGGTCACCCTCTCCGGGCGAATTCCTTACGGATCGATCCAGGTATCGGATGACGGCAAAGCGTTCCGGAACATCGCGGCGCTTCCGGGGGCCGAGCAATACCGTCCGGGAAACATCAAGACCTACGCCTTTCCCGAGACGACGGCCAGGTTTTTTCGCGTCGTGCAGACCGCCGCCGCCAGTTCTCCGGCCGAGGTGATTAACCAGACCCCGCCGACGGCGGGCGGAGGCCTGAGTCTTTCCGAATTTCTGGTGCACACGGGCGCCCGGGGCAACCTCTGGGAGGAAAAGGCAGGCTTCAACTTCATCTACGAATATGACAAGGTACCCACGCCCGCCGTCCCCGCCGCCTCCGCCATTGCCCAGGACAGCGTGGTCGATCTCACCTCGAAGTTCGACAAAGATGGCGTTCTGCACTGGGACGTGCCCCCCGGGAAGTGGACCATCCTCCGCATGGGCTACTCCCTCACCGGCCACCAGAATGGTCCCTCCACCGCGGCAGGCCAGGGTCCCGAAGTCGACAAGCTCAACGCCAAATACGTCGCGAGCTACTTCAACGGCTACTTTGGCCCGCTCGAAGAACACATGGGCGGCCTGATGGGCAAGTCGCTCAAGAACGTCATGATGGATTCGTTCGAAGGGGGCATGCAGAACTGGACCGACGACATGATCGACCAGTTCAAAGCCCGCCGCGGTTACGACCCCACGCCCTTCCTTCCCGTCCTCACCGGACGCATCGTGGGCAGTGCGGACGATTCCGACCGCTTCCTCTGGGACTTCCGCCGCACCATCGGCGATCTCCTTGCCGAAGCTCACTACGGCACGATGGACAAACTGCTCCATGAAAAGGGCATGACGATCTCCGGCGAAGCCGCCGGCGTCTCCATGGAAATCATGGAAGACACGCTGCTGAACAAGAAATACGTGGACATCCCGATGGGCGAATTCTGGCTCGGCAAGATGCATCCGCTTCCCGAGTACGTGGCCGACGTCCGCGGCGCGTCTTCGGCCGCCCACGCGTACGGCAAGAAGATCGTCGCCACGGAATCGTTCACTGGCGGACAATACGAGGCGCCCGCCACCTACAAGAACCTCGCGGACTACTGGTTCACCGAGGGCGTGAATCGGATCGTCTTCCACACTTCCGCGCACCAGCCGCTGGATGAGAAGCCGGGCAATATCATGGTGGGCACGCACATCAACCGGAACATCACCTGGGCGGAAGAAGCCAACGGGATCATGGATTACTTCTCCCGTACCTGCTACATGCTGCAGCAAGGCCTCGCGGTCGCCGACTGCGCCTACCTGCTCAATGAGGGGGTGCCTTCGAGCCAGTCGTTCTGGGGCGCGGGCCTGACCCCCGCCCCGCCTGAGGGCTACGACTACGACTGCGTCAACGCCGACGTCCTGCTCAACCGCATGAAAGTCGCTGACGATGGCCGCATCGTCCTTCCCGACGGCATGTCCTACCGCATGCTCATTCTTCCGCAGGTGGACCGCATGCGCCCCGAACTGCTCCAGAAGATCAAGGAGCTGGCGCTGGGCGGTGCCACCATTCTTGGTCCTAAACCGAAACTTTCCCCCAGCCTCCAGGGCGGCGGTCAGGAAAAAGCGGATGCCGAAGTTCGGCAGCTCGCCAGCGAAATCTGGGGCGATCTCGACGGGATCAGCCGCAACTGGCATTACTACGGCAAGGGCCGCGTCGTGTGGGGGCTCCCGCCGGAGGATGTGCTCAAGGCCCTCCATGCGCCCAAGGATGCCGAGTTCACCAAGGCCCTCGACGCGAACACCGTCTGGAAGCACCGCCAGACGCCGGATGCGGACATCTACTTCGTTGCCAACCGCACCGATCGCGTGCAGAACATCCAGGGCCGCTTCCGCGTCGCGGGCAAAGAGGCAGAGCTCTGGCATCCAGACACGGGCAAGGCTCAGCCCGCCTCCTACGAAACCGCGGAGGGCCTGACGACGGTCCAGTTGCACATGGATCCGCGGGAATCGCTCTTCGTGGTCTTCCGCCACGACGGCCCCGCCAGCCGCACGATCGTCCAGCCCACGCGCGAACCGCTGACGACGCTGCAGGGCCCCTGGCAACTTGCCTTCGCTCCGAACCTCGGTGCCCCGCCCAAAATCACCCTCGAAAGGCTCGAGTCCTGGAGCAGCAATGCCGACCCCGGGATCAAATATTTTTCCGGCGAAGGAACCTATACGAAAACCGTCAACGTCCCGCAGGACTGGCTCGCCTCCGGCAAACGGGTGTGGCTCGACCTTGGGACCGTCCGTGACCTCGCACAAGTCTCCATCAACGGCAAGCCGATGCCGCTCCTCTGGAAGCCCCCCTTCCAGGTGGATGTCACCGATGCGCTGAAGCCCGGCGACAACGCTCTGGAAATCAAAGTCACCAACGAGTGGACCAACCGCATCGCCGGAGATGCGACGATCAGCGACCCCGACGGCAAGATCCTGGAGCAGAACCGTGACGCCGCCAAACGCGCCGCCGCCAACCCCGGCCGCGGCGGCCGCGGAGGCGGTGGTGGTGTGGGTGCCGGCGGCATCGGTATGCCCCCGGCCTCGGCGATGCCCTCCGGCCTGCTCGGCCCTGTCCGTTTCATCCAGGAGAGCCCGGGGCACTGAGTGCGCCGCTCTCATCGTTTTCCCCAAGGAGCTATCGATGCACACCGCCCTTCGCGCTGGCACCTTTATTGCCGCCGCTCTCGCCACCGCAGTCACCGCCCTGGCCCAAACCGCTCCCGCGACGCCCGCGACGCGCCCCGGTGCCCGGGCTGGCCGCGGTCCAGCCGGACCCGCCCCCACCAAAGTCCTCGATGGGCCCGGCACTTCCATCGCGAACATTCCCGTCAACTACACCGAAGCCAAGGTCGGCACCTTTACCCTCCCCGATCCCCTCACGCTCAACAACGGCCAGAAAGTCACCGACGCCGCCACGTTCAACGAGAAGCGGCGCCCCGAAATCCTCACGCTTCTCGCCGACAACCAGTATGGCAAGACCCCCGGCAAGCCCGCCGACATGACCTTCGACACCTTCGACAAAGGCACGCCCGCCTTTGATGGCAAGGCCATCCGGACGCAAACCACCATCCACCTCACCAAGGACAAGGACGCTCACAACATCGAGCTGCTTGAATATATCCCCGCCCATGCGGCCGGCCCCGTCCCTCTGCTCCTGTGCATCAACTTCACCGCCAATAACCTCACCGTCCCCACCGACCCCGGCGTCAAGGTCGGCCAGGTGTGGGACGCCAAGGCCCAGCAGTACAAGCCTGCTACCACCGGTTTCCCTTTCGGCGGAGAACCCATTGCCGACCTTATCGACGCCGGCTTCGGCGTCGCCATGTTCAACTACGCCGACGTCGACCCCGACGCCCTCGACTCCCTCTCCGGTGGCATCCGCCAGGTTTACCTCAAGCCCGGCCAGACCAAGCCAGCCCGCGACGAATGGGGCTCCATCTCCGCCTGGGCGTGGGGCATCTCCCGCGCTATCGACTACTTCGAAACCGACCCCCAGGTCGACGCCAAACGCATCGCCATCTACGGCGTCTCACGCCTCGGCAAAACCGTCACCTGGGAGGGCGCCCGTGAACCTCGCGTCGCCCTCGTGATCGCCTCCTGCGGCGGCGAAGGCGGCGCCGCTCTCTCCCGCCGCAACTACGGCGAAACCATCGCCCACCTCGTGGCCCCCTCCCGCTACCCCTACCAGTTCGCCGAAAATTACGCCAAGTGGGCCAAAGACCCCAACACCTCCCCCGTCGACGGCCACATGGTCCTCGCCTGCATCGCCCCACGCCCCATCCTGCTCCAGACCGGCACCACCGATGGCTGGTCCGACCCCAAGGGCGAATTTGAGTCCGCCGTCGCCGCCGCACCCGTCTACAAGCTCTTCGGCACAGACCCCCTCGACACCACCACCTTCCCCGACGCCAACCAACCCATCC
>CALCHA010000169.1 GCA_937901265.1 uncultured Phycisphaerales bacterium | reverse complement strand
TAAGGGCTAAGAGCAAATGATTTTTTGGGTTGATTGTACGAATGGGTTCGTATACGCTGGGGGGATTGGAGGTGAGTGAGATGGCGAAGCGTTTGCGGCCGACGGAGGGGGAGCTGGCGATATTGGGGGTGTTGTGGGAAAAGGGGGAGGCGACGGTGCGGGAGGTGCATGTGGCGCTGGGGGGTGAGGGGGCGTACACGACGTCGCTGAAGCTGCTGCAGATCATGACGGAGAAGGGGCTGGTGAAGCGCGATGTGTCGCAGCGCACGCATGTGTATCGGGCGGCGGAGGGAGGCGAGAAGACGCAGCGGCGGATTCTGCGGGATTTGATGGAGAAGGCGTTTGGGGGGAGCGCGGGGCAACTGGTGCTGCGGGCGCTCTCGGCGAAGCGGGCGAGCGCGGAGGAGCTGGCGGAGATTCGGAAGATGATTGATTCGTACGAGAAGTGTGAAGTCAGAAGTGAGAAGTGAAGAAGCGGGGATGTGGAGGAGCGATTTTTGGGAGGCTGATAATGGTTTGGTGGATGCGTGTGGCGGTGGTCGTGGGTGGCGTGACTTTTGTGGCGGGGTGTGGGGGCGGGAGAGACGGGACAGAGCGGCCGGTGGGGACGCGGGCGGCGACTACGGCGAAGGCGGGGCGTGTGGCGGCGACGGCGTTGAGCGAAGTGGAGACGGTGCGTTATGACGTGTGGGACATGCTGTCGTCGAGTGATCCGGAGGGCGGGGCGTTGAAGGTGCCGGAGGCGGGAGCGGAGGAGGGGCTTTGGCGGGAGGAGGCGGTGATGGGGGCGCGGGAGAAGGAGGTGATGGAGGAGATCATGGACACGGTGGAGGCGATCGTGGCGGCGGACACGTGGAAGGAAAAAGGGGGGAAGGTGGGGGTGATGGCGATGGAGCCCAAGGGGGTGCTGGTGGTGACGCAGACGCGCGAGAATCAGAAGGGGGGAGCGGGCTGATGGAGCAGTTGCGGGCGACGCGGGCGCTGCAGGTGCAGTTGGAGGGGCGGCTGTTGCTGGTGGATAAGGCGGGACTGGAAGCGCTCGGGCTCATGGCGACGACGGGACCGGCCGCGGGACCGCCCGGGGTGCCCGGGGTGCCGGGGACGTTGAGGACGTTGGGCGGGTGGGGGCGGCAGATGAAGGTGGTAGACGATGGGCAGTTGAAGGCGTTGCTGAAAACGGTTGCGGGGAGCCAGGGGGCGGTGGCGGTGGAACTGCCAAAGGTGATGGTGGCCGATGGCGCGGCCGTGGGGATGCGTGCGGGGAGCAAGGAGGTTGCGGGAGGATTTCGGATGGCGGTGCGGGCCACGCTCTCTGCGGATCGGCGGTATGTGGTGATGGAAATCGGGATGGATGCGGGTGACACGGCCGCGGAGGCAGCGGCGATCGGACCGTTGTCGATGGTGTCGGTGCGGGAGGGGACCGGGGCGCTGCTGTACGTCGGGCCGGTGAGGGATCGGGCGGGAGACACGCGGGAGGGTGTGGTGGTGATGCGTGCGACGATGGTGACGCCGGCGAAACCGGCGCCGGCGAAGGGGTTCCTGGAAGAGTGACGGCGTGGCAAGCGCTTCGGCAGGAGTAGGCGATGGACAGCGTTGTGGATGAGCGCGTGATTGAGGCGATGGGGTGGGGGCTGCTGCATTCGGTGTGGGAGCTGGCGGTCGTGGGGGTGCGAGGGTGCGGCGCGCGATCGAGGAGGTGACGGAGCAGAATGTGGGGGCGGCCACAGTCCGCCGCCGGGCTGAACGCTCAGGGGGTGGCAGGGGGTACTTATGGTCAATTTGGCAGACTCTCCAGCGCCATCGCCGCGATCTCGTCGAGTTCCCGCCGCGATGCGCCGCCGGCGGCCTGGACGGACATGCCCCAGAGGATGGTGATGAGGAAGCGGGCGAGTTTTTGGGGGTGGGCGTGCGGGGGGAGGTCGCGTTCGGTGACGGCGCGTTCGAGGCGACGCTGGAGGGCAAGTTGGGCGCGGCGGCGGGTGTCGGCGAGCTGTTGGCGGACGGCGGCGGCGGCGGGGCCGGCGGCGAGGGCGCCCTGGACGAGCAGGCAGCCGTCGGGGTGGCGGGCGTGGGCGACCATGTGGACGGCACCGTCGAAGAGTTTTTGGACGGCCTTTCTGGCGGTGGGTTCCTTGAGCGCGTTGGGGAGATAAGAGGCGGGGTTTTGCAGGTAGCGTTCGAGGACCTTCTGGAAAAGCTGGTCCTTGGTGCCAAAGGCGGCGTAGAGGCTGGGGGTGTTGATGTTCATGGCGGCGGTGAGGGCGGCGAGGGAGGTGCCCTCGTAGCCGTGGCGCCAGAAGAGGAGCATGGCGGCGTCGAGGGCGACATCAGGATCGAAGGCTCGGGGGCGTCCGGGGGGCATGGGTGGCTGTCCAGGCTGTGTTTCAGAGCAACGGCGACAAATCACCATATTCTTCTTGACGGGAGAAATCCAGACGATATTTTAGGGATCGTTACAGAATTGGTTGTCCGGTCACGGTGGGAATTTGAAGGAGGCCGTCGATGGCGGTGGTGTCTTATCTGTATTTCGAGGGGCGATGCGAGGACGCGATCAGGTTTTACCAGCAGGCGCTGGGGGCGCAGCTGATGTTCATGATGCGTTGCAAGGATGCGCCGCCGGGGCCCCACCCCATTGAGCCGGGGATGGAGGAGAAAGTGCTTCATGCCTCGCTGCGGATCGGCGGAACCGTGATCGGCGTGTCCGATGGGATGTGCAGCGGGCGGCCGGAGTTCAAGGGATTCGGGCTGACGTTGGAGGTGAAGGACAAAGGGGAGGCGGAGCGTTGTTTCGCCGCATTGGCGGAGGGGGGGCAGGTGGCGATGCCGCTGGGGGAGACCTTTTTTTCACCGAGTTTCGGCATGGTGACCGATCGGTTTGGGGTGGCGTGGATGGTGATGATTCCGCAGGCGATGTAAACGCGAAGTGGTGTGGTTCGGAACGTTTGGGTTGACCGAAGGAGTTGTCGATGAGCGGTGTGCGGGTTCTGGTGGGCACGAAGAAGGGCGGGTTCATTCTGACGTCGGATGGAACGCGGCAGAAGTGGAAGGTCGAAGGGCCGCTGTTCGCCGGCTGGGAGATTTATCACATGAAGGGCTCGGCGGTGGATCCGAACCGGATCTATGCGTCGCAGTCGAGCGGATGGTTCGGGCAGGTGATGCAGCGTTCAAGCGACGGGGGCAAGACGTGGGAGACTCCGGGCGGCGGGATCGAGAAGTCGCCGGAGGGATTTCCCAAGGGGGAGAGCAACAAGTTCGTGTATGACTCGAGCCCGGAGACGGGGCGGCCGATCACGACGCACCAGTTTTACGACGGGAGCCAGCATCCGTGGGTGTTCAAGCGGGTGTGGCACCTGGAACCTTCGCTGAGCGATCCCGATGTGTGTTACGCGGGGGTGGAGGATGCGGCGCTGTTCAAGACGACCAATGGCGGGGTGACGTGGCACGAGCTGGCGGGGCTGCGCGGGGTGCGCGGCGAGGACTGGCAGCCGGGGGCGGGCGGGATGTGCCTGCACACGGTGGTGCTGGATCCGAAGAACGCGCAACGGATTTACGTGGCAATCTCGGCCGCGGGATGTTTTCGGTCCGATGATGGCGGGAAGACATTCAAGACGATCACGAAGGGACTCAAGTCAAATTTCATGCCCAACCCGGAGGCGGAGATCGGGCATTGCGTGCACCGCATCGCGCTGCACCCGGGGAAGCCCGACACGCTGTACATGCAGAAGCACTGGGACGTGATGCGGACGGACAATGCGGGGGAGCAGTGGACGGAGGTGAGCGGGGACCTGCCGACGGACTTCGGGTTTCCGATCGATGTGAATTCGAACGATCCGGACACGGTGTACGTGGTGCCGATCACGAGCGATTCGCTGCATTATCCGCCCGAGGGGAAGTTGCGGGTGTACCGCAGCAAGACGGGCGGCGGCCAGTGGGAGGGACTGACCAAGGGGCTGCCGCAGCAGGACTGCTACGTGAACGTTCTGCGGGATGCGATGGCGGTGGACAAGCTGGACAAGTGCGGGGTCTACTTCGGGACGACGGGGGGGCAGGTGTATGCCTCCGCGGATGGCGGGGACCACTGGCAGGCGATCGTGCGGGATTTGCCGCCGGTGTTGAGCGTGGAGGTGCAGACGCTGGGGTGAGGCGTTTGCTATACTGAGGCGATGGTGAAGTCGATTGAAGGCATTTATCGCAACGGGAAGGTGGAGCTGCTGGAGGCGGCGCCGTCGGGGGAGGGGGTGCGCGTGATCGTGACGTTTTTGTCCGGGAAGGGCCCCGTGCCGTTGGCGCAGACGGGCCTGTCGCCGGAGCAGGCGGCCGATCTGAGGGCACGGCTGAAGCCGTTCGAAGAGGATTGGAACCATCCTGGGATGGAAGCTTACAATGACCTATGATGCGGGGGACGTGGTGTTGGTGTGGTTTCCGCAGTCGAATTTAAAGGTAGTGGATCGCCGTCCCGCGTTAGTGGTGATGCCCGCATCGGTGAAGACGGGGCTGCCACAGACGATTGTGGCGATGATCACGACGAATATGGTCCGGGGCGGCCATGCAAGCAGGGTCGTTTTCCTGCACTCAACTTTGGCAGCGAAGGCCATGGGCTTGTTGCATGACTCCGTGGTGATGACCGACAATCTCATGACGGTGGCCCATACGGAAATTGAGAAGTCAATTGGTCATTGCCAAAACATGCTTGCGGTGCAGGCA
>CALCHA010000168.1 GCA_937901265.1 uncultured Phycisphaerales bacterium | reverse complement strand
TCCTCGGTTTCGAAGCGTTTCTTCTGATTCTCGGTGAGGATCGAGTACGCGAGCTGCATGGTGTCCTTGGGGGACAGCACGATGTCGACGTTGGCGTTCTGGATATCGCCGTCGATCCGGAGCTTCGGCTTGTCGCCCGCCGTGATGTGCAGGTCCGACGCATCGCGCTCGATCATTTCCTCGAGCAGGGAGCGAAGGTTGACGGACGAGGCAGCGGGAGCGGGAGAAGTCATTTAGACACTGTTGATCGAGGACCGGGTGACGCGGGGTTCTGGACAGTCGATAGACTCGCGAGGCACGCCGCGGGTAAAAGCGACTATGCGGCGGTCTCTCTGATCACCTGCTCGAGGGTCGTGATGCCTTTCATGACCTTGAGCAGGCCGTCCATGCGGAGCGAGAGCATTCCGTCGAGGATGGCGGCGTCTCTGATTTCGGGGGCGCCGACGTTCTGCAGCACGAGTTTGCGAAGGCGAGGCGTCATGGCCATCACCTCGTACAGGCCCTGCCGTCCCTTGAGGCCCGACCCGCCGCACGCGTCGCATCCGCGGCCCCGCCAGAGGGGCATTTCGCTGACCTTGGTATTGAGGTCGAAGTTCTCGACGATGGGCTTGGCTTCCGCCACGGCGCCGCGTTTCATGTTGGCGATGGCTTCTTCCGTGAAGTGGAGATCGCCGAAGGTGGTTTCGGGGGTGAGCTTGGCGGCACGGTACTCGTCGTCGCCGAACCAGAACTGTTCGCGGCACTTGCCGCAGATGCGGCGGACGAGTCGTTGGGCGAGCACGAGGTTGAGGGCGGACGCGACGTTGAACGGTTCGAGGCCCATGTCCAGCAGTCGTGTCACGGTTTCCGGCGCGGAGTTGGTGTGCAGCGTGGACATCACCAGGTGGCCGGTGAGGGCGGCTTTGATGGCGATGCCGCCGGTCTCCAGGTCGCGGATCTCACCGATCATGATGATGTTCGGGTCCTGTCGCAGGAACGCTTTGAGGGCAGCGGCGAAGGTGAGCCCGATGTCGGTGCGCACCAGGACCTGGTTGATCCCGTAGAGGTTGTACTCGACGGGGTCCTCCGCGGTCATGATGTTGACGTCGATGTTGTTGACCTTGGAGAGCGCGGAATACAGCGTGGTCGTTTTGCCGGAACCCGTCGGGCCGGTGACGAGGACGATGCCGTGCGGGTTGGACACGGCTTCCAAAGGGTCTTGTTCGGCGCGCGGCTCGATGCCGAATTTCTCGAGGTCGAGGGTGAGGTTGCCCTTGTCGAGTATTCGGAGCACGATCTTTTCGCCGAACAGGGTCGGCAGGGTCGACACGCGGTAGTCGATGACCTTCTTGCCTATCTTGAGCTTGATGCGTCCGTCCTGGGGCACGCGACGCTCGGCGATGTTGAGGCTCGCCATGATCTTGAACCGTGAGATGAGGGCAGCCTTGAGCTTCATGGGCGGCCTCATCACTTCCTGCAGCGCGCCGTCGACGCGGTAGCGGACGCGCATCTCGGTTTCGAAGCACTCGAAGTGGATGTCGGATGCGCCGCGCTTCACCGCGTCGGTGAGCAGCCCGTTGATCAGCTTGACGACGGGGGCGTCGTCGATGGCCGCGGCGAGGGCCGTGGCGTTGATCTCTTCTTCGCGATCTTCGACGACTTCGACGTCGCCGTCGTCGCCGATGTCATCGAGCAGGTTCTGCAGCGCATCGTCGGGCGACTCGCCGTAGTGCCGTTCGATGGCATTGCGGAGGGTGTATTCGCCGGCGATGACGGGGAAGATGTCGTAGCGGGTGATGAACTTGAGGTCATCGACCACGCCGAGGTCGGACGGGTCGGCCATCGCCACGGTGAGGGTGCGACCTTCGCGCTTGAGGGGGAGCACGAGGTGGCGTTGGGCGAGCTCAGCGGGGATGAGCTTCGCGATGCGGGCGTCGACCTCGAAATTGCTGAGGTCGACGGCGGGCATGCGATATTGGCGCGCGAGCATCCTGGTGAGGTCGACTTCATCGATGAAGCCGAGTTTGACCAGGTTGTAGCCCACCCTCATGCCCGTGTTCTTCTGTTCCTGGAGCGCTTTGTCCAAGGCTTCACGCGTGACGAGCCCCTCGCGGATGAGGAGTTCGCCGATGCGTTCGCCCGAAGCAGCAACAGGTGCAGCCATAGTAGACCGGGGTGGGGTGGATCGCGGGTTGGGTATGTTCAGGGCCCGGCGCGGCGCGGGGCGTCTTGCTATCGTCAGCGGTGCTCAGACATCGAGCGGCCGGACCGACGTGTCATGGTGGATCGGACACGCGGGAGCGGCCGCGCCGTGGTTTTCGAGTGGTCCCTCGCCCACCCGGATCAGCCACACGGGGAGGACGCGGTTCGAGGGAAAACGTCACGTATGGCTTGAGGATACGAGCGAGTGCGGGCCCTATGCCGCGGACGCGCGTGAGGCCGTCGAGCGAGCCGAACGGGCCGAGTGAATCCCGGTCAGCGACGATGCGCCGAGCGAGGACTGGGCCGATGCGTGGGAGGCGTTGGATGTCGGCGGCGGAGGCGAGGTCGACGTCGAGGGGAGCGTGCGTTCGAGCGGCGTTTTCCGATGGGTCGGTACTTTTGGTTTTCCGCTTTCGGGGAACGCGGAGGAACACGTTGGTGGGCGCGGGGTTTGGTCCACTCTGGCTGACGCCGGTGCCGGGCGGGACAGCGTGCTCTACCGTTCCTTTGCGTGGGCGCTTGGCGGTCTTGGCCTTCTTGCGGGCTGTTTCTTTTTGTTTGGCCGAATCGACGGAGCGAATTTGCTGGTCGAGGGCTTGGCGCTCCTGGGTTGAGGGGGCCCCATTCGGGCCGGCGAGGGCGGCGTAGGCGCGGACGGTTCCGCCCAGGACCATGAGGGCGGAGACGAAGAACAGGGCGCGGCGTTCAGCGGGTGTCGGCATCGTGGGCGAACGATGCGTTGGTTCGCGTGGCCGGCCCACATCGCGGTATTGCCCAACGGAGCGAAATCGTGCGCGTCGAGCGTCGCCGCTCCGCGCGTGGCTGGTCCGGGAGGGTGTCGTCCTCGCGGCTGCTACTGCGAGGTCAGGATCTTGGTCGCAACGTCGCCGACGATTTGCAGGCGCTGGGCGGACACCTTGTCGAAGGTATCCTGCGGGTTATTTTGCCAGGGTTAATCGTAGTCGATCACAGCGATGACGCG
>CALCHA010000167.1 GCA_937901265.1 uncultured Phycisphaerales bacterium | reverse complement strand
TAAAAAACGCCAAACGGCCCTCGTCGATTTCAAGTTCAATGCGTGGGCGAAGTATGACAATTCAGCGCTGGACGACGCGCTGCCGAAAGTCGTCGCGGATTACCTCGACTTGCCCCGTTACGTCGCCTTTAGAGAAAACGACGCTGGCGAATTTCAGCGCTTTGTGCTCGAGGGCGGCAGCATCGACGTCAATGGCGCCGGTTGCGTGCTCACGACGGAAGAGTGTCTGCTCTCGGAAGTGCAGCAACGAAATCCGGGCTTTTCGCGAGAGCGGGTCGAGCAGACGCTCTGCGACTACCTCGGCGTGGAAAAAGTCCTCTGGCTCGACCGCGGTATCGCCGGCGATGACACCCACGGCCACATCGACGACACGGCACGCTTCGTCAACGAGAGCACCATCCTGACCTGTGTCGAACCCAATAAGCGCGACGCCAACCACGCACCCATGCGCGAAAACCTGCGGCGGCTCAAAAAAATGCGCGATGCCCGGGGCAAACAACTCACCATCGCCGAACTGCCCCTGCCCTCCCCGGTGGTGTTCGACGGCCAGCGTCTGCCCGCAAGCTACGCCAATTTTTACATCGCCAACGCGGCCGTTTTGGTGCCGGTCTTCAACGACGCCAACGATGGCCGTGCGCTGCGGATCATCGAGCAGTTTTTCAAAGATCGGCCGGTGATCCCGGTCTATTGCCGCGACCTGGTCTGGGGTCTGGGCACGCTGCACTGCATGACCCAGCAGCAGCCCCGGTGAGCGAACGTCTTGCCGCCGCCGCGGCGCGCCGCTACCTTGTGCCCGATGCGAACCCTCATGGATGCCCGGCAAATCGAACAGACCATCGGCGAGTTGGCCGAACGGATCCTCAGCGACCCGACGCTTCTGCCCACCGCGGAGAGCCCGCTGGCGCTCGTGGGCATCCGTTCGCGCGGCGAGCTGCTGGCGCAGCGGATCGGCGCGGCGCTGGCGCAACGCGGCCATCAGGCGATCGACATCGGCGCGCTGGACATCACCCTTTATCGCGACGACCTTGATTCCCGCAGGGCGCTGCTCGTGCCGCAGGGCACCGAGATGAATTTCCGTCTCGACGGGCGGCCCGTCGTGCTGGTGGACGATGTGATGGAGACCGGCCGCACGATTCGCGCCGCCCTCGACGCCCTGGTCGATTTCGGCCGGCCCCGCCTCATCCGTCTGGCCGTGCTCGTCGATCGCCGCCGCCACGAATTCCCCATCGCGGCCGACTACGCGGGCATGACCGTCGCCGACACCGATCCCGCGCAGCGCATCATCGTCGACCTGCGACCGACCTACACAGACGAACGGGTGTACCTGGCCCAGCCACCGGTGGAGGCATCATGACGACGT
Source organism: uncultured Phycisphaerales bacterium (assembly GCA_937901265.1). GTDB lineage: Bacteria > Planctomycetota > Phycisphaerae > WQYP01 > WQYP01 > CALCHA01. Next base: position 1,802 of record CALCHA010000167.1, on the reverse strand, counting down.
CCATTGCAGCACATCCCGATGGGCGCATGGCGTGGACCCGCCAGAACCTGCTGGGGCTCGAGGATCTCTCCGCGCCGGAAATCACCGCGATCCTGGACACCGCGCGCAGCCTCAAGGAAGTCTCCACCCGTTCCATCAAAAAGGTACCCGCCCTCCGCGGCAAGGTCGTCGTCAATCTGTTTTTCGAGGATTCGACGCGCACGAAAACCAGCTTTTCCCTCGCCGCACAGCGACTGAGCGCTGACGTCATCGACTTCTCCGTTTCCACCAGCAGCGTCAGCAAGGGCGAGACCCTGCGTGACACCGCTCGCAACATCGAGGCCATGGGCGTTGATGTCATCGTCGTCCGTCACAAGTCCAGCGGCGCGCCGCACCTGCTGGCGCGCTCCGTCGGCTGCTCGGTCATCAACGCGGGCGATGGCAGCCACGAGCATCCGACGCAGGGCCTGCTCGATCTGTTCACCATACGCGAGGTCATGGCGACCCGGGGACGCGATTTTGGCAACCTGCACGTCGCCATCGTCGGGGACATCGCCAACTCGCGCGTCGCACGCTCCAACGTCCATGGGTTGATCAAGCTCGGCGCCAAGGTCACCCTCGTCGGCCCCAGCACCCTGGTGCCCGGTGATTTTCGCCGCCTCTATCCCGGCGTGTCTGTGGCTCACGACTTGGACGCCCTCCTCCCCACCGTGGATGTGGTCAACATGCTGCGCATCCAATTCGAGCGACTCACCTCCGCCGCCTTTCCCAGCGTGCGCGAGTATTCCCGCTTCTTCGGCCTCACGAAAGAGCGCATGGCCCGCGCCAAGCGTGATCTCCTGGTCCTGCATCCCGGCCCGATGAATCGCGGGCTGGAAATCATGACCGACGTCGCTGACGGGGAAAATTCCGCCATCTTAAGCCAGGTCGCCAATGGCCTCGCGGTGCGGATGGCCGTGCTTTATCTGTGTGTCGGCGCACGCGGCGACCGGCGATAGCCCCCGCCCGACGCTCACCAGTTCCGGTCGGAAAGGCAGAGCCCCGGCGGCAGCAGTTCCTTGTGCAGCCAGATCGCCGCCGTCGCCCCGGTCCCCATCGCCACCGACAACTGCGTCTGGGCATGGGCCACCACATCCCCCGCCGCATAGCACCGCGGAATGTTGGTGCGCATCCGGTGATCCGTCTGAATCCAGCGATCCTTGATCAGCTCCAAGGGCAACTGCTTGAACAAGTCCACCGGCGGCCTGCAGGGATAATTGGCAAACGCGCCGAACGCCGGCAGACGCTGCCCGTCCTCCAGCACAAACGCCTCAAGCTTCCCATCCTCGGCATTTCCCAGGATGCGCGTGATCTTCTGCGTCATCACCTTGATGTTCGCCGCGCGAAGCTTCTCCATCGCTTCCTTCGGCAAATCCAGCGGCTGCCCGTGCGTGCACAGCGTGATGTCCTCGGCCCAGATCGTAATCCCCAGCGCCATCTCCGCGGTGCCAAGGCCGTTGCCGATCACCACGATTTTCCTCCCCAGCCCCTTGTAGCCATCGCATTCCGGACAGTGCCAGATGGAGTGCCCCGCGTAATGCTGCACCTCCGGAATGTCCGGCAGGTCGTGATCGACCCCCGGTGCGAGGATCAACCCGCGCGAGCGATACGTTTCGCCGTCGGTGTCCCCAAGGATGAACAGACCGCCGGAGCCCCCCTGCGAGCCTTCCACCGGGCCCTCCATGCCGATGGAACAGATCGTCGCCCGGCACGTCTGCACGCAGTCGTATTGACTGACATGCGCCCGCCCCCAGTCCAGGAGCTGGCCACGGTGAATGCCCGCG
>CALCHA010000166.1 GCA_937901265.1 uncultured Phycisphaerales bacterium | reverse complement strand
TGACGATCTGCAGCGCGGCGTTGAGGCGGCCTGCGTCCTTGCCGGCGTTGCACAGGAGGGCGGCGTGAAAGACCGGTTTGTTGGGATCGGTGAAATCTGAGGGGCCGACGTAGAGGGCGGCGGGATGGTTCCAATAGGGCAGGAGCATGGCGCGGGCCTGGGCCTCGGCGAGGGCGACGGCCTGGGGGCTGCCGCTCTTTTCACCGAGGATCTGCGGCAGGGTGGTGGAAAAGAAGGCGGGCAGGGTGGAGGCGTCGAGGAAGCCCTTGAGATTGGATTGGGCGAAGGCGGGGGCGAGGTCCTGGGCACCTTGCCAGGAGAAAAACAGAAGGGCATCCGCGGGGACGTGGTCTGCAAGCGGCGCGGGCTGGGGCGCGGCGGCAAAGGCACCGCGCGCGGCGGCAGCCAGAAACATCGCGGAAACAACGCGGCGGGCGGGGAATCTCATCAGACGTCCTCCATGGCAATTTGCAAAACATAAAGCGCCGCGCGACGGTTGGGAAGCGACGCGTGCGGAAGGGCTGGGGATTTGTTCGGGCCGTCACGGCTCCGGGGGCACACCAAAACGGCCTGATGGGGTAAGATGCCGCGCCATGTCGGGAAAGGAGCCTTGTGACATTTCCCCATTATTTTGAGTTCTTCGGTCACCGGGTGCATCCGCATCCCGTGATGGAGGGCACGGCCTATGCTGTGGCGCTGGCGACGCGGTGGGCGATCGGGCGCTGGCGGGGGGTGGATGGGCGCGATGAGCACTCGGTCGAACAGCGGCTCTGGCAGGTGGCGGGCGCGGTCATGGGGGCGTTGGTGGGGGCGAAGCTGCTGGCGTGGGCGGAGAATTGGCGAGCGGTGGTGCAGGCCAGTTCGACGCTGGGGCTGGAGGCGTGGATCGGGGGCAAGACCATCGTCGGCGGATTGGCGGGGGCGTGGGCGGGGGTGGAAATCGCCAAGCGCGCCACCGGCGTCACCGACCGCACCGGCGATGCGTGGGTGTATCCGCTGTGCGTGTCGATGGCAATCGGGCGGGTCGGCTGCTTTCTCACCGGCCTCAGCGATGACACCTATGGCGTGGCCACGCGCCTGCCCTGGGGCGTCGATTTTGGCGATGGCATTCGGCGACATCCGACGCAGTTGTATGAGAGCGTGTTCATGCTGCTGCTGGCGGCAGGGCTGGCGCTGTGGCAGTGGCGCAGCCGCATCGGGTGGAGGACCGGACGGGTCTTTCGCGTGTTCATGCTGTGCTACTGTGCGTGGCGGTTTTGTGTTGAGTTCATCAAGCCGACGGATAAGTGGATCGGTGGGTTGAGCGTCATCCAGGTGTTTAGTTTGGGGGTGTGCGCGTACTGTCTTTACGCGCTGCGGCCCGGTGCGAACGCCCGCGGATTGCCCGCCCCGATTCTGGCGGGGGAAGCCAAATCCTGACGTCCACTGTGCACGGAGGTTTTCATGGCGGATAGGCCCTACATTTTTTATGAGCTGACGAATTCGGTGTGTCCGCATTGTTTGCGGAAGGTGGAGGCGAAGATCGTGATTCAGGAGGGGCGGGTGTACATGCACAAGTGGTGTCCGGTGCACAAGCTGGTGAAGGTGCTGATTTCGACGGACGAGTCGTATTTCAAGCAGCAGCGGGATTTTTTGAAGCCGGGGCAGATGCCGCGGCGATTCAACACGCCGATCAAGTATGGGTGTCCGTTTGATTGCGGGTTGTGTCCGGACCATGAGCAGCATTCGTGTCTGACGCTGGTGGAGATCACGGATCAGTGCAATTTGCGCTGTCCGGTGTGTTATTCGGAGAGCGGTCCGCATCGGCCGACACATCGGAGCATGGAGCAGATCGAGTTCATGCTTGACGCGGTGGTGCGGAACGAGGGGGAGCCGGACGTGGTGCAGATTTCGGGCGGGGAGCCGACGATTCATCCGGAGTTCTGGCGGGTGCTGGAGCTGGCGAAGAGCAAGCCGATCAAGCATTTGATGTTGAATACGAACGGGGTGAAGATCGCGGCGGAGCGGGATTTTGCAAAGAAACTGGCGGCGTATATGCCGGGGTTTGAGGTGTATTTGCAGTTTGATTCGCTGCGGGCTGAGGCACTGATGACGCTGCGTGGCGAGGACCTGCGTGAGGTGCGGCTGCGTGCGCTGGAGCGGCTGAACGAACACAACGTGTCGACCACGCTGGTGGTGACGCTGCAAAAAGGGGTCAACGACGACCAGATCGGGGAGATCATCGATTTCGCGCTGCAGCAGAAGTGCGTTCGCGGCGTGACCTTTCAGCCGGTGCAGGTCGCGGGCCGCCTCGATACGTTCGATGCTGAGCAGGACCGCCTCACTCTTTCCGAAGTGCGGCAGAAAATCCTCGATCAGTCGCCGGTGTTCAAGCCCGAGGATGTCATCCCCGTGCCCTGCCATCCCGATTGTCTGGCCATGGGCTACGCTCTGAATATGGGCGACTG
>CALCHA010000165.1 GCA_937901265.1 uncultured Phycisphaerales bacterium | reverse complement strand
GTGGCCGACACGCTTCACGCCTACCCCAGTTACTTTTTCCTTTTGTGCGGAAGTTTGCTGACGGTGCTGCCGGTCACGTCGCTTTACCTGCTGCTGCACTTTTTAACGACGGCAGCGGTCTTTGCGGCGGTGGCGTTTTTGTCGCGGTCGCTCTTCCGTGACCGCTGGACCACTCCGGCGGCGTTCGTGCTGCTTCTCGCGGGGCAGCACGCGGCGCTTGCCGGTGCGACCATTTATTCGCCCGGGTTCACGCACACCTGGGCGGTCTTTCCGCTGTGCCTCCTGTCGCTGGGCCTGTTTTTTCGTAAACGCTATCTGGCGGCGTTCACCTTGGCGGGGCTGACAGCCAACCTGCACGCGCTGGAGGCGGGGCATGTGGCATTGCTGATGGGCATCGTGGCGCTGTGCCAGATCCGCAGCGTGGGCGTGCGGCGTCTGGCGGCGGCCTGCGGCCTGTTTCTGCTTTGCGCGGCGCCGGCGCTGGTGCTCATGGCCAGCCAACACCAGCAGTTCGACGCGCAGTGGCTGCAATTGATGCATATTCGCTCGGCGGACCACAGCTTTCCCTCCTCCTGGTGGGTGGCCGGCGATACCGAAGTGCCGCGGTTCGTCTGCATGATCGCCCTGGCGGCGCTGGCGATGTCCTTCCCGATGCGCCCGGCGCAACGCCGCAAGACGCTGCTGCTGGCGGGGGCGGCGGGGGTGCTCTTCGCGGCAGGGTTCTTGTTCACCGATGTGTATCCCGTGCCGCTGGTGATCCGGGCGCAATTTTTCCGCGCCTCCGCGCTGCTGCTGGTGCTGGCGATTTTGATCATTGCCCATGGGTGCGTGGCGGCGTTGCGTCTGGCCTTCGCGCGGCCCGCGCGGGTGAGGCGGTGGCAGGTGGGGATGGAAATTTTCAGCGCGATCTTTACCGCCGCAGTGGTGGCCCTGCCGGCCCTGGTGTCCCTGCTGCCTCTGGCGCTGTCGATCGCACTGCTGGTGGCACTGATCAGCGGGAGGCTGGGGTGGGCGCAGGCGCTGCTGGCAACGCTGGCATTGCTGACGACCCTTTGGGCGTGGCAGTCGCTGGCGTTCATCATTCCCGGCCTGCCGCCCGACACCCATTGGGCCTCCCTGAACGCCGCGGCCGGCGCGCTCACGCTGCATCTGGCGGGCGCGGTACTGCTGCTGACGATCATCGGATTCTGGGCGCTCTCGCTGCTGAAACTTTCGCGGCCGCTGCGGATAACGTTCATTGCGGCCAATTTCCTGGTGGCGGCGATCGCGGTCGCCCTGCTGCTGCCGCCGCTGCTGGCCCACCGCCAGCCCATGAACCCGTGGCTTGACGCGCAGCGCTGGGCCGCGGACCACACAGCGACTGACGCCCTCTTTCTCACGCCCGCTGCACCCCAGGCGGGGGTGAGCTTTCGCCTCTACTCGCAGCGCGCGATCGTCGGCGAGATGCGCGACGGCACGCAGCTCTACTTCAGCGCCGCATTTTCCCGCCCCTGGTGGGACCGCATGGTGGCGCTGAATCCCGGGATCCTGAAGGACCCTGATGGCAAGACGCTGATGGCGCCCGGTAAGCCGCTGGACCGCCTCGCAGACCCGCAACTGGTGGCGCTGGCAGGCCGCTTCGACGCGCAGTACATCGTCCTGCCCCACAGTGATGCACGGACGCTCGACAAGGTCTATGACAACGGGACGTGGGCGATTTATCGGCCGGAAGTGGCGGTGGTGAGCTCCGAGACGCACTCGGTCGAGCTGACGGGCGAAGACGCGTTCCTGCGGTCCACGGCGCTGCCCAACATCGAGAAGTTCCGCAAATCGGACGGGCAGATTCGCATTCTGGATGACGCGGGTCAACCGCTGCAGCATGCGCAGATTCACCTGGTACAGACCTCGAGCAATTTTTCATTCGGGGCGAGCATCCCCTTTTTCAAGCTGCCGTCGGTGGACATCGGCGCGGATTACAAGCCGCCCGCGGTCACGCCGGCGGAACTGGACAAATTCCTGGAGGTGTTCAACGCCTCGACGATCGCGTTCTCCAGCCAGTGGCGATTCACCGAGCCGGCAAGGGGAAAAACAAGCTACGACGATCTGGACGCCTACGTCGCATGGTGCGACGAACACCAGGTGCGCCCGGAGTTTGAAGCGGTGGCCAGCGCAGCGCCGGCGTGGACGAAATCGGGCGACGGCACGACCTACCTGCGGCTGCACGCGGCGGATCTCGCGAAGCGCTACAGCGAGCGCATCACGGACTGGCAGATCATCAGCCAGCGGCGATCGATCGATCAGGCGGCGGCACTCTTCGCGCAATTCCGCAAGCTGGCACCCCACGCCCGGCTGGGCGTTTCTGACGACGTGCGGCTTTGGACATCCAACCCGCAGCAATCGCAGTCCCCTCCGCCCGACGTGCCGGCGATCGAAGACCTTCGCCGGCTGAAAAAAGCGGGGGTGAAGGTGGATTTCTTTACCCTCCAGGCGCGGCGGCCGACCGGCCTCTGGGCGTCGGGAAGCGACCTCTACAGCGTGCTCGACGCCTTTGCCGCGGAGGGCATTCCGGTGCACATCGGCGACTTCGGCGTGCCGGTGGGTGCGCGGATCGAGGGCGACGTGCGCGAGGGACGCTGGACGCCCGAGCTGCAGGCGGAATATTACGAACGCTTTTTCATCCTCTGTTTCAGCCATCCGGATGTCGAGGCGATCAACGTGATGGGGCTCACCGCCGACACCTGGCTTCCGGGCGAGGGGCTGCTTGATGCCCAGGGCGAGCCGACGCCGGCCTTCACGGCGCTCAAGCGGCTGATCACGCAGAAGTGGCGGACCGAAACGGACGCGCCGCTGCCAGCGGATGGCCCCCTGGCCTTTCGCGGGTTTCAGGGCGCCTACACGCTCACCGTCACGACCGCCGAAGGCCCCCCCGTTCCGCCCACCTTTGCCCTGCAGCCCGGCGCGCCCAATCGTTTCCAGTTTCGGCTGACGCCGGACAACACGCTGATGGAAAGCCACTGAATGAAGCCGACGACCTGCTTATCCCTGGTGCTGATATTGGCCGCCGCCGGCGCGCTGCCGGCGCGTGCCGCCGACGCACCCGCTTACAAAAATCTGGCACTGTCCTTCGAGGAGCGGGCGGCGGACCTGACGGCGCGGATGAGCCTTGCGGAAAAGGCATCGCAGGTGCTCATGGCCGCCCCCGCCCTTCCGCGCCTCGGGCTCAAGGGCTGCAACTGGTGGAGCGAGGCCCTCCACGGTGTTGGCCGCGCCGGCCGCGCGACGATCTATCCCGAAGCCATCGGCATGGGGGCGACCTGGGACCCGGCGCTCATCAAGCAGGTCGCCTCGGCCATCTCCGACGAAGCCCGCGCGAAGTATGATCCCGATGGCGCACGTTACCTTGGCCTCATGCTCTGGTGCCCGACGATCAACATGGCACGCGTTCCGCGCTGGGGCCGCACCGAGGAAACCTACGGCGAGGACCCCTACCTGACCGGGCGTATCGGCGTCGCCTATGTCGAGGGCATCCAGGGGGACGACCCCAAATACCTCAAGGCCATCGCCACGCCGAAGCATTTCGCGGCCCACAGCCAGGAGATCGGCCGCATGTCGCGCGACGTGCATGTCTCCGAGAGTATCCTGCGGGACTACTACTTTCCCGCATTCCAGGCCGCCTTCACCGAGGGCCACGCCCTGTCGGTGATGGCGGCGCACAACGAGATCAACAACATCCCCTGCACCGCCAACAAGTGGCTGCTGACCGACGTGCTGCGCGACGAGTGGCATTTTCAGGGCTCCGTGGTGACCGACTGGACGGCTGTCACGCAGCTCATCCGCGGTCACGGCTATGCCTCCAACGACGTGGAGGCCGTCGCCGACGCCATGAACGCGGGTATCGACGTGATCTGCGATCAGCGGCCGCTGGGCGATGCGGTTGTGGAGGCGGTGAACACCAAACGTGTGTCTCTGGAAACGCTGGACCGGGCCGTCACGCAGAATCTCACCCTGCGTCTGCGCCTGGGCATTCTTGATCCTCCCGACCAGGTGCCCTTTACCAAAGTGACCGCCGCGACTGCGGTGGGCTCCAGGCAGCATCTGGCGCTGGCACTCAAGAGCTCGCAGGAAGCGATCGTGCTGATGAAAAACGATCCCGCCCCCAAGGGATTCGGGTTTGAAAAGCTGCTCCCGCTGGACCTGCGACGCGTCGACTCGATTGCCGTGCTCGGCCCCTATGCGAACGTCAATCAGTATGGCGCATATTCCGCGCAGACGTCGGCCGGTGCGGCACCGACGATCCTCGACGCAATGCGTACCAGCGTGGGCGACCGCGTGCAGATCAATACCGCTGACTGGAGCGATCTGGACCGCTGCGTGCATCTGGCGGCGACAAGCACGGTTGCCGTGGTGGTTGTCGGGCTGAACATCAAAATGGAGAAGGAGGGGATCGACCGCTTTTCGCTGGATTTGAATGACGAGCAGCAGCACTTTCTGGAGAAGGTCGTCGCCGCCAACCCGCTGACCATCGTGGTGCTGGAGGGGGGCAGCCCCATCGGCGTGGAATGGATGAAGGACCACGTGCCGGCGATTCTCAATGTGTGGTACCCGGGCGAGGCGGGCGGCACAGCGACGGCGGACGTGCTGCTGGGGCGGTACAACCCGGCCGGCCGGCTGCCGATGACCTTTCATCGCAGCGCCGACGACCTGCCCCCGATGGACGACTACAGCATCACCAATGGCCGCACCTACATGTACGCGCGGACGCCGGTCAGCTATCCCTTTGGCCACGGCTTAAGCTATACGCAATTTGACTACGGCCCGCTCTCCGCCCCGGACCACGCGGCGGCCGACGAGAAAATCGACATCGCTTTCCCACTGACCAACAGCGGGCCGCTGGAGGGTGAAGAGGTGGCGCAGTTGTACGTCCGGAAGCTCCAGGCCCATCCCGACCGCCCCAAGATGCAGCTGAAGGGTTTTACGCGCGTCGCCATCGCGAAAGGGCAGACGCAGACGTTGCACCTGCCGCTAAACATCGCTGATCTTGGTTTTTGGAGCGAAGGGCAGCACCGCTACGTCGTCGATCCCGGCCAGTATGAATTGATGGTGGGAAGTTCGTCCGGCGACATCCGCCAGCGACAGACCATCGATATCCGGTAGTCTCGGCCGTCCTTAAAAGCCAAGGCCCATATCCGCTTCCGCGGAGGAACCCGCCCACGCGCTGCCCCGCTCGGGCTCTCGACGCTTCTCGCGCCTCACGCCAAGTTCACGAGCGCGCTGCGTCTGCGGCACCTCTTTGGTGCTGCTGTCGGCCGCG
>CALCHA010000164.1 GCA_937901265.1 uncultured Phycisphaerales bacterium | reverse complement strand
CTGCCATTTTTGGTCATTTTGCTAGCTTCCGAATATTCGTTGCATCGATTATACGGTTCCTACGCGTATTCCTTCAGAGAGATACGCTCTTTGGCAGCAACGTTGGCAGGGGACCCGACCGTCTCCCCGCCGCCGAAATTGCCATTCGGATGTCTCTCCATAAGCTACTGTAAAAAGGCAGTTTATGAAAAACAAAAGAATTCTCAGGTTTCTTCCGCACGGTACCGTGTTTGTTCCGTAAGACAGGTAGATTCCTTTTACCAGGCAACAAGGAGCCTCGGTCATGACAACCTTACTCGCAACCCCCAAACCCCCCGTGGCGCCAGCGCCCGAACTCACCGCTCGTCACCGGGCGGTCCTCGACCTCCTCCCCGCTGCCCAGCGGGAAGAAGTCCTCGAAGCGCTGCTCGCCAACCTCGATTACGTCAAGAATGATCTCTTCCGTAAAGCCAGTGCTGAACGGGAGTTATTCGATGAAGGTATGCCCATCACGCCCGCTTCCACAAGCTGGTACCACCCCATGGTGGACGATGAGCTGATCGCCCAATCCGCCCCCTCGTCGAGCCTCCTGACCACCGAGCAGGAAAAGCACGTTTTCCTCCGCTACAACTACGCCCGCATGCGGGCGCAGGCCTTGGTCAAAAAGTTCCGCACCCATCCCGGAAAGGCTTGTGCCAAAGAGATTTACCATTGGTACAACCGCGTGAAGGCGACCCGTGAAATCATCACCCAGGCCAACCTGGCGCTGGTGCTGGCGATGGCCAAGCGCACCCGCATGAGCGAAGTCGACTTTGGCGAACTGGTCTCCGAAGGCAACATGGCGTTGCTCCGGGCCATCGAGAAATTCGACATCGCCCGCGGCTTCAAGTTCAGCACTTACGCCTGCCGGGCGATCCTTAAAGCCTTTAGCCGCATCGCGATGAAGACGTCCCGCTACCGTCAGGCGTTCCCCACGGAATTCGATCCCGCCATGGAGCGCTCGAACTACCAGGAAACGCGCCGGGCTGGCGTTGAACAGGATGCGGTCGAAGAGCTGCAGCGGATCATCGGTGAGAACCGTGCCCAATTGTCCGATGTGGAAAAGACCGTGATTCAGGCCCGTTTCGCCATCAACCGCGGCGAAGCCACCCCAGCGATGACCCTCGAAGAGGTCGGCCGGGTGATCGGCGTCACCAAGGAACGCGTGCGGCAGATCCAGAACAAAGCCCTGGAGAAACTGCGGGCGACGATTGAAACGGAAGTGCTTGTCAAGTAACCGCTTGTGTTGAATCAAAGACCACGTAAACCCTGCGAGAGAGGTTCCTTCCCGGAGCCTCTCTCGTTTTCGTTTTTGCACCCCGGCCACCCTTCTCGGCCCTCGATTTCGGACCTCGGACGATCCGTAAGGGCCCGATAATAAAACTTTATAAATTTCGCTTACGCGGCTATTTGGCCCTTGCCCGGCACCAAACCGGAGGCATGATCTGGCAGGGGCCAACGGTGCCCGCTCCGAGCTTTCCCCCTCCCCGCGAAGGGGCTTACGCTGTTTCTCTCCAAGGGCTTCCCGAGGTGCCAGCGCACCGCGGGAAGCCCTCTCTTGTTGTGGTATCCTCCCTAACCCCTGCCCGCCCCTTCACTTCCCGCGCTTGAGCAGCAGCCGATACACCGCTTCCACCTTGCGGGCGGTGTGCCCAATGGTGAAGTGGTCCAGCACGCGCTGCCGCCCCCGGGCCCCCATGCGTGCCGCTTCCGCCGGATCCGCCAGCAGCCGCTGGATGGCCCCGACCATCGCCTCGACGTCGGACATGGGGACGAGCAGCCCGGTCATTCCGTCCTGAACGATCTCCGGCACGCCGCCGCCGTCGGTCGCGACCACCGGCGTGCCGGCGGCCATCGCTTCAATAATGACCTGCCCGAAGGGCTCGCCGGTGGTTGAGGCGTGCACGAGGATCGTCAAGCTCCGCATGGTCCCCGGCACATCGTGGGTGAAGCCTGCGAAATCGACAACCTCCGCCAGCCCCAGTGATTGCGTCAGCTCGCGCAGTTCCCGCTCGTAAGCTTCCTCGCCAAAGAGGGGGGTGCCGACGATGGTGAATCGGGTGGCGGGATAGACGGCGTGCACCTTCGCGGCGGCCTGAAGAAAGATGTGCTGGCCTTTCCAGGGGGAAATGCGGCCCACGATCCCGATGAGGGGGGCACCGCTGCGTGGGGAGTCGCCAGGGGCCTCCGACAACGTACCGTCGTGGATAATTTCGACGACATGGCGGATGCCCGAGGGCACGACGGAAGTCTGGACTTCTGCGGGCAAGTTGAGCGTTTTCAGGGTCGCCGCGGAATTGGCGAGGACGAAGTGGGGCACGACGCGGCAGAGCTTGCGGAAGAGCCACGCGACCTTCCGCGGCAGGTAGTCGTCGGCGATGCGGTCGCGCACATGCCAGACGACGCGGCGCCGTGCCAGCCGTCCGGCGAGGCCGCCGATGAGATCGGCCTTGAGGCTGTTGGTGTGGACGAGGTCGATGTGCAGGGCGTGCAGCTTTTTGGCGACGCGGCGCACATGGCGCAGTGCCTCGATCGCCGCGCGGAGCTTGAGCAGGCTGGAAGAGCCCAGCTTGTCCTTTCGCGCATCGAGCACTGCCGCGCTCAGTGGAAGGATGTGGGTCTCAATATGCTGTGCGCGCAGTGCGTCTGCCAGCGGCCCGTCGGAAAACAGGAGGACCACCGGATCCACCAGTCGCCGGTCCAATGCGTTAACGAGGTTGAGCAGCGCGATCTCGCCACCCCCCATGCGGGCGGTGTGGTCGATGAAGGCGACCCGCGCGGGGCGTGCGATGTCCGCGGCGTTTTCGCCGGGGGGGAGCACCGTGTCATCCGTTGCAGCCGCGGTCACAGAATGCCTCGATGGGAAAAAAAAGTTCGCCGCGGAGGGTGGCGTTAATCCACCACGTCCAGCAGGGCCCCATCGACTTCCATGCTGGTGGCACGGCCGAGGATGTCGACCTGCAGGATGAGGCGGTTGCGTTTCACGCGGTCTTCGATGAGGCCGCGCACGCCTTGCAGCGGTCCGGAGCGGACGACGACGGCGACGCCCTTGGCGAGATAGGGAAAGGGATCAAAAGTGTTGGCGTTGGCCAGGGCCAGTTCGAGGCTGGCGAGTTCGCGTTCGAGACGCTGTTCGTCGCTCACATGGATGATGTTGGCGATGCGCCTGGTGCGGTCGGCGGTGTAGACTTCGTCGAGTTCGCCATGCATGAAAACATAGCTGGGAAACAGCGGGAGCTCGCTCTCCACTTTTCGTCGGCCATAGTAAGCGTTTTTTCTGACCAGCGGCAGAACGTGTCGGATGTGCAGCCGGGCCAGCGTTTCGGCGACGACTTTTTCCTCCCGGCTTTTGGTGTGAAGGACGTACCAGCGGTGGCCGGGAGCGCCGGCGGGGCGGACGTCGGGTGTGGGGCGGGCGAGGCTGGTGGGTGCGGGTGCGGAGTGCAGATCCATCGGCAAAGATTCTCAGGGTGCGTGGTCCGGGCCGCATTCTACGGTGTGCCGGGCCGCGCATCCATGGGCCGCGTGCCGCCCCCGCATGCCCCTGATCAGGCGATCCGCTTGCGCCGCAGTTGCGTGGCCAGCGCCATGGCGCCGAGCGCTGACAGGCCCATGGTTCCAGCCGAGGGCAGGGGGGTGGCGCGGACGGCGAAGACCTGGTCCTGCAAGCCATCATCCGCGAGGGTGTAGAGGGTGTACTGGTTGACATAGGGGGTGGTGCCGCCGACGTCGCCGAGCCACTGGGTGGCGAGGGTGATGGCGGAGGGGTCTCCGCCGGGGGCGGAGGCCATGAAGGTGCCGGAGGAGAAGGGATCCGCCCCGAGCCCATCGTTGGTCAACTCCCAGAGCCCCAGCTGAAAGGCGGTGGCGCGCACGTCGGCGCCGACGCCGGTGCCGATGAGGTCGTAGTAACGGTTCCAGAATTCGGAGACTTCGCCGGCCTGGGTGGCGCCCATGCCCGCGCCGGGCTTGGGCGTGGCGGCGAGGGGGAGCGCGCCATAGCTCCAGGTGCTGGACTGGCCGAAGAAGACGTTTTGTCCGACGTCGATGCAGTAGGTGGCGAAGGTGGCATTGGGGCCCAGAATCGAAGCGAGCTGGGGGTTGAGGCCATCGTTCCAGTCGGCGGAGGTGGCGTTGTGCCAATTGAGCTGGCCGACATAGGCGCCGCTGTCGACCTGGCCGTTGAGGTTGATGGTGAGGGTGTTGGTGCCGGGGCTGACGGCCGCGGGGGTATCACTGACGCCATAGAGGATTGCGCTGACGGAGGCAGCGGAGGCGGCCAGCGGCGAAGCGAGGCATGCAGCGGCGAGGGCGCGACAAACGGTAGGACTAAAAGACATAAGGACTCCAACGAAACCACTGCTACTTCATAC
>CALCHA010000163.1 GCA_937901265.1 uncultured Phycisphaerales bacterium | reverse complement strand
GGGGGGGGTGGGGGGGTATGGGTTTGGGGGGCGGGGGTGAAGGGGGGGTAATTGGGAAGTGGGAATTGGTAATTGGGTGGGGGTGGTGCGGGGGGGCCGTTGCGGCGAGGGGGGTCTGCGATTGGTGCGCGCGGTTTGACGGGTGGGGGGTGAGGCACTATATTTGCTTGGGCGTATATGAAAAATGGTGATTCCATACCGGTGGATCGGATGTTTCGGGCGTTTTCGGATCGGACGCGGCTGCGGCTGTTGAATCTGTTGCGGGGGGGGGAAATTTGTGTGTGTGACCTGGTGGAGGTGCTGGGAGCGTCGCAGCCGCTGGTGTCGCGGCATCTGGCGTATCTGCGGCGGGCAGGGCTGGTGGAGGCGCGGAAGGAGGGGCTGTGGATGCATTACCGGCTGGCGGCGGCGCGGACGGCGTTCCACAAGAGTTTGCTGAATTGCCTGGGGTGCTGTTTTGGGAGCGTGCCGGAACTGGCGCGAGATTTAAAGCGGTTGAAGGCGAAGGGGTGCTGCGTGCCGGCCGGCGGCGGGGACGGTTGCTGCGGGTGATTTTTTTTGGCCGCTTATATGCGGGTAGGCGTATGCAAATGCTGGAGCGATGATGATGGGCAAGTTGCAGGTCATGTTTTTGTGCACGGGCAATTCGTGCCGGAGCCAGATGGCGGAGGGGTGGGCGCGGGCGCTGAAGGGAGATTCGATTGAGGCACATTCAGCAGGGGTCGAGCCGCACGGGATGAACGCGCGGGCGGTGCAGGTGATGAAGGAGGCGGGGGTGGATATCAGCGGGCAGCGGTCGAAGCACGTCGATGAGCTCAAAGGCATTCCGTTTGATTGCGTGGTGACGGTGTGCGACGGCGCGCAGGAGGCGTGTCCGATGTTTGCGGGAAGCACCAAGGTGGTGCACGTGGGGTTTGACGATCCGCCGCGGCTGGCGAAGGGGGCGGCGACGGAGGAGGAGGCGCTGGGGCATTATCGGCGGGTGCGTGACGAGATACGGGCGTTCGTGGTGACGCTGCCGGGGTCGCTCGGGGAGGGGAAGCGATGATGGAACGGCCTTGCGTTTGTTGGAAATGACTGGGAACGATAAGTATTCCTTTTGGAGAACCACGATGGCGGACATTCAAGAAGTGGTGAAGCAGAAGTATGGCGCGGTGGCGGCCAGCGGGCTGACCAACAAGGATGCCGGGGTGCAGGCGGTGGCGGAGGCGTTTGGATACAGCGCGGCGGAACTGGCGTCGATTCCGGCGGAGGCCAACATGGGGTTGAGCTGCGGGAATCCGATCGCCACGGCGAATTTGAGGGCGGGGGAGGTGGTGGTGGACCTGGGATCGGGCGGCGGACTGGATGTGTTCCTGGCGGCGCAGAAGGTGGGCCCGACGGGCAGGGCGATCGGGGTGGACATGACGGAGGCGATGATCGAGCGGGCGCGGAAGGGGGCGAACGAGGGCGGCTTTGCGAACGTGGAGTTTCGGCTGGGGACGATTGACAAGCTGCCACTGGAGGCAGGGTCAGTGGATTGCATCACGAGCAATTGTGTCATCAATCTGGCGTCGGACAAGAAGGCGGTGTTTCGGGAGATTTTTCGGGTGTTGAAACCTGGGGGGCGGGTGGCGGTGAGTGATATTGCGATCAAGAAGGCGCTGCCGCCGGAGTTGGAAAGCAGCATCATGGCGTTTGTCTGGTGCATTGCGGGGGCGATCACGGTTGAGGCGTATCGCGCGGGGTTGGAGGAGGCGGGGTTTGAGCATGTCGTGGTGGTAGACAGCGGGTCGGACTTGAATGCGTACACGAAGGTTAGCGGGCAGGCGGGGTGCTGTTCGCCACCGATGGAGGAAAAGAAAACGTTGTCGCTGGCGGTGCAGGGAGAGGCGTGCTGTGGGCCGACCTGCTGCACGCCCGGAGAGACGAGTGTGCATGAGGATTTGTCGGTCATTCTGGGGCGGTATGACGTGAATGAATTTGCGGCGAGCGTGAAGGTTTTTGCGGTGAAGCCGTGACGCGGAGTGAAGTGCACCGGATGTGAATGACGACTGCTTGGAATTGGGCTTTGCCGATGCGGGATTTGATGAGGAAATGTGCGGCGGAGGCGATGGGAACCTTCGCACTGGTGTTCGCCGGCACCGGCGCGGTGGTGATCGACGACGTCTGCGGTGGAAAAATCACCCACGTGGGAGTGGCGCTGACCTGGGGCCTGGTGGTGGTCGCCATGGTCTATGCGGTTGGGGATGTGTCCGGGGCGCATCTGAATCCGGCGGTGACGGCCGGCTTCTGGATGGCGGGAAAGTTGAAGGCGCGGGACATCGGGCCCTACGTCGTGAGCCAGGCGCTGGGTGCTTTTCTCGCCAGCGGGTTGCTGCGGGTGATGTTTGGGACGACGGCGTTTCTCGGGGCCACGGTGCCGGCGGGGCCGTGGTGGCAGTCGTTTGTGCTGGAGGTGGTGCTGACGGGGATTCTGATGGCGGTGATTCTGCATGTGTCGACGGGGCCGCGCGAGACGGGGGTGATGGCGGGGATCGCGGTGGGAGCGGTGATCGCCATGGAGGCGAT
>CALCHA010000162.1 GCA_937901265.1 uncultured Phycisphaerales bacterium | reverse complement strand
CGCTCCATCCTCAAGCCCGGCGCCACCTACTGGATCCTCCTTCAACCCACCACCATCTCCCTCACCAGCTCCGACAGCGATACCTTCTACTTCTGGGTCGAATCCAAAACCGACGCCTCCTACGACGACTACCTCAACCTCTACAACCCCTTCACCACCCTCGGCGGCTGGACCGGCTTCGCCCCCCAGGGCGATGGCCCCCTCCTCGCGCCCTCGCTGATCCTCACCGCCGACCCCCTCACGCCCATCCCTGAACCCGCGACCGCCCTCCTCCTCACCCTCGCCCTCCCCGCCCTCCTCCGCCGCCCGCCAAAGAAAATCGCCCGGCCATCCGGCCGGGCGATTCGCACATAACCAACGATCCTCTCCCCCTCACACCACGGCGCGACGCTTCCGCATGAACGTCGCCACGCCCAGCCCCGCCACCACCAGCAGCCCCATCGATGCCGACGAAGGCAGCGGCGTCACCACGGCCCCGGCGTGAATGTCATCGACATACGCCGTCAGCGGCCCCACATCGCCCCCGGTTTCGCCCGCCCCGACGCGCACCTGCAGGATGTCCAGACCACCCCACGTCCCGCTCCCCAGCGTCAACGCGCTCAAGCTCCCCAGCGTGTCCTGCGTGCCCGACGAACTGTACGTGCCCGCGGTCAGACCGGTGCGGTTGCCCACCACATGCACGTTCGTTGCCTGGTTCAGCCCCGCCTCATACCACGTGCCCAGGACGGCACCCGGATTGTAAAACGCGATGACAAAGGAATCGCCGGTATTGTCTCCGGTGTATTCAAAAGTGCCGTTCTTGTTCGTGTCCACGCCAAAATACATGTAGGGCGCGGCGCCGACCGCTGCCGGATTATTCGACGTCGGCAGATAGGTCTGAAACGTGCCCGTCACCGTGCCCAGCTGCAACTGGCCGGGAGTCTGGCCAATGATCACCTTCGCGAAATCCGCCTGCGTGTTGGGCAAATAGAATTCCGCCGAATGCGTCGGGCTGTTCGATTGAGCCGTGCTCAACGTCGAAGTCGCGGCACCATCCGCCGCAAGCGTATACCCACCCCCTTCAAAATCCACCGTCACCGCGCGTGCCGCAACACCGCCACTCAACACCACCGAGAGAGCCACCGCCAGCGAAATTCGCATATGCACCATCCTATAAAAAATGTCCTGCAAACCCTTCTCCCGAAGAGTCCGCTAAAGTCAGGCAAACATACGTCGAAATGCGTGAAGGGCAATCGTTTTTTTCCCGCTTCGAAATAAGCGAATAACACACAATGCACACGCTTATGTTTTTATAGTGGCGTGACTACATTCAACGAAATTGCGAAAATACGAATTTGCGAAGTATCGCTGATCTCTCCAACCACGTTCTAACACAAACGCGTAACAATTCACTGCAAATTGGATACTCAAAATACGTCCATATGAATATGGCAAATAACTTTTGACCCTGCGTCATCCCGAGGTATATCTCTGATGCCAAAGCGAATGGCAATTGCCATCCTGGCCCCTCGCGGATCTTCGCAAATGAGACACATCTTGAAAGGACATCCAATGGTTTCCAAGTTCTTCGCAACCGCCGCCGTGGCGGCAATCGCCGCGTCCGCATTTCTGGCTCGCCCCGCTCTGGCAGGTTTCACGGCGACCACTGCCGGCGTCACGGTCAACAACACCGCGCAAAATGCTGGCTACGCAACCGTTGGTGACACTTTTAACATCAACGATGGCACTTTCCTCTCCTACCTCCCGGACGGCCCGCAAGATCCCCAGATCACCGGCGCCGATTTGCCCAACTTCGGCTACACCATTAATGCCACAATTTCGAACATCGCGGGTAACGTCGTTACCTACAACGGCACCTACCGAATCTTCTACAACCTCAACAACAACGACACCTACGAGAGCGGCACCGACGCCTCCGTCTCTGCGGGCAACACCGCCATTACCGCCACCTTCGACCCCCTCACCGGAACGACGGCTACCCTCGTAGGAACCCTTACCCAGACCCAGGGCCCCACCGGCCCCGGCGCGGGCAACTTTGCGGACCTCGCTGCCCGCTACAACAACAACCCCGTGGACCTCACCGGCACCTACTTGGGTGCGGGCGGCGCTACCGGAACCTTGGTTGACGGCATCATCCGCCAATCCGCCCCGGCTACCCCCCTGCCCTCCTCGGCCGCCATGGGCCTCGGCGTCCTCGGCCTCGCCGGTGCCGCCGCCTTCCTCCGCCGCAAACCCAAGACCGTGTAAGTCAACTTATCCAATTTAACATCCCTGAGACGCCCGTCGATCCCCTTCGACGGGCGTTTTCTGTTGGTCGGGCGAAGCGATCGCCGGCGGCGTCTCCTAACCTCTGCAGCCTTCGCCGCTTGTGTGAAAAGCACGGGGCACGGGGGCGTGACTCGTTGCCCAGCTCAGTAACGCCCCATTTTCGCAATCGAACGGAAAGTTCTAAATTTTATTTGCATCCGCCCGGCTTAGGGGTATAAACCATTAGTGGCCTCCTAACCGTCGTGGGCACCGGTTACTTCTTTTTCCTGGCCACGTTTGTATCCGCTCAAGTATTTTCACGACAAAGTCCAAATTTCTTGGACTGTGGGCCATTTTCTCCAAGAGAGGGAAGTCATGCGCAAAATTCTCCAAATCTGTGTCGCAGCCGTGGTTGCGATGGGTGCCGCGAACGCGTTTGCAGCGATTGGTAATGTCGCTGACGATGGCAGTGGCTACCTGCTGTCCGGTACGGGTAACCCGAACGGGCAATTTAACCTGGTGAACGGCAGCGATGGTTCGATCATCGGGCTGCGGGCGGATATCTACCAAGGCGCGCTCATCACGCCAACCGTGACGGGGACCGTCACCTATACCACCAACGCCGGATACTCCAGCCTCAATCCGGCCCGTGCGGATTGGTCCTACTTTTATTCCATTGACCTGTCGCACGTCACCGGTGCGCCCCCCGTGAGTACTTACGCCGCTACGCTGACCATCACCTCGCCGGGTGGATCTACGGTGTCGTATGATCCCATTCATTACATCACCGACAACAATGATCCGAGTCACGCAGGCGTTGTGGACA
>CALCHA010000161.1 GCA_937901265.1 uncultured Phycisphaerales bacterium | reverse complement strand
AACGCGCCCTGGTTCAAGATACCTCGGCGCTTGACGGTCGCCAGCGACGTGCGCGTGCCCCTCGTCGGAAATACCCGCGAATCGGTCGTGTCGCGGCTGAACGAGGGCTTGATCGACGTCAGGAAGTGGCTCCCGCGCTGATCGAGAATTTCCTGCCCGCTGTCGTTGAACGGGCCATTGACCACCCCCGCCGCCGGGTCATACAGGAAGTAATTCGCATCCGCCACGCCGTTGCCGTTGGTATCCTGCGCGCTGTTGATGCTCACCTGCTCGAAGCGAAACGCGAGGTTGACGCCCCACACGTCGCCGAAGCGCCGGCCGAAGCTGAAGATGTCGCCGATGCGCTTCTCATCCCACGATTCGCGGGCGCGCGTGAAGTAATAAGCGTCGTTCGAGAAGGAGTAGGGCGTGTCAAACAGGTAGGGTTCCTGGAAGGTCACGCGGTAGCGCTGGAACTCGGTGCCCGGCTCCAGCAGTATCTGGAAATATTGTCCAGCCCCCTTGAAGCTCTGGCCACGGAGAAACTCCCCAAGGCTGTGCGGGGGATTGGTGATGTCGAAGTTCTGCTGCTCCAGCGAAAACTGCCCGAAGGCACCCGAGTTGGTGGAGAGCCCGACGCCCATCAGGAATTTTCCCGTCTGACCCTCCGCCACTTCCACCAGGGCGTCCTTGTGCCCGGGAGCGCCATCCGCCGGATCGATCGGCGTGATCTTCACATCCTGAAAAATACGCGTGGCCTTGAGCCTGTCCACCGAGCGGCGCACCAGCACCATGTCGAACGTCTGGTCGGGGAAAATGCGCACCTGCCGGCGAATCACCCGGTCCTGAATATTGCCGTTGCCCCGCACGATCACCTGGCCCACCAGGTAGGGCTCGCCTTCGGTGACGGTGATGTTGAGATCCACCACCCCCGGGGCGTCCGTGTAGGCGGTCGGGGCATCGACGCGGACGTTGATGTACCCCTCGTGGCCGTAGGCATCCTGGATGCGTTTGGCCAGCGCCTCGATCTTGTCCGATTCCGCAAAACTCCCCGGACCAAAACGCGTGCTGTCGCCCAGCAGCTCGCTCGTCGAAAAAACCTGGTTGCCGGTGAGGGTGATCTTGCCAATCGTATATCGCGGCCCTTCGACGATGGCGAAACGGACCTGCAGGCTCGTCTTGTCCTGGTTGTAATCCAGCGAGTAGCCCACCCGCGCATCCAGATACCCCAGCTTGCGATAAATGGTGCGGATGGTGATCAGGTCCGCCTGCAGCTTGTCGTCTTCCAAAATGCCCTTGCGGAGAATCCAGAAGTGCGGCTTCGTGGCAACCTTGTAACGCAGGTAATCCGAATCCACATGCGCGTTGCCGTCGAAACGCACCTTGCTGATCGTCGCCCGTGGCCCCTCGGTGATGCGGTAACGGATGATCCCCTGCTGCAGCGCGGCCTGATCAACTTCGACGCTCGCCTGCGAAAAGCCCCGGCGGCGATACATTTCCGTGAGCGTGTTGCGGTCGGTCTCGAGATTGAAGGGGTCGATCGCCCCGCCGCTGCGCGAGATCAGCGCGTCGCGCAGCTCCTGATCGCGAAACTGCCGATTGCCCACGATTTCCACGGAAGTGGTGATCGGGCGTTCCACGACGACGTACTGGATGATCACCCCGGTGGGGAGCCGCGTGTCGGGGTTGTACTGGGCGATCACCTTGGCGTCGACGCTGATGAAGCGGTCGAGGGCGGAGATGGAGCGGGTGTCGACGTCGACCTGGGCACGGGAGAAGGCCTGGCCGGCCTGCGCGCGCACCTGGTCGAGGATCAGACGCGTGTCGGTGCGGGAGTTCCCCACGACTTCCACGCGCAGGATCGGCAGCCCTTCGAGGCTCCCGGCGGGACGCTCCACCACGGCCGACCCGACCGGCCGACTGGCGGGTGCGGCGGACGCGGCGCTTTGACCCCGTGCACCGGGCGCGACGGCCAGAAGTGCGGCGAGCGCGGCCGCGTGCGTCAGCAGGGCCCCCGCGCTGCGGTGCCCCCCCCGGTGGTTCTTTTGGGATACAGGCATATGCCTCTCGTTCGCTCGTTCGGCCGGCGCCAAACGCGTCCAATCGTCGCTCTCTGCCGGATTTGGAAAGCGGGTAGCATAGCGGCACCGCGCCCCCTGCGAAAGGCCCCGCGATATACTGCAACCCTCGACCCGACCTTTCCTTCCCCAGCCCCTTTTGGAGATCGCTCACCGACCATGCTCAACCCCGACGCTTCCGTTTACCCGCAGATCGGCCTCCTCGGCTTTAACCGGCTGACCCACGCCTTTTACAACCAGATTCCCGGCGACGACATCCTCGGCCCCATGTACCAGCCCTCCGGCCCCGACCTTGAACCGGCGCGGCTGCGCCTGCGCGATTTTCTCATCTACCGCTTCGGTGGGCCCGACTTCTACATCGCCGCCCGTGGCCACCCGCGATTGCGGGCACGCCATTTTCCCTTCGCCATCGATGGGCCCGCCCGCGACCGCTGGGTCCTCCTGATGGACAATGCCCTGCGCGAAACCAACCTGCCCGAACCCGCCCATACGCTCCTCCGCAACTTCTTTCAGACCACCGCCACGTTTCTCATCAACCGCGATTCCCCGGCTGACGATGCCAATGGTCCCTCTCCCTGAGGGCCCCCAGCCGGGGTTACGCCACGTGCACCAGCTTGGAAATGTCCTCGCCATTTTTCCATTTCTGATAGAGCGCCAGGGAGTGTTCGATCACCGGGTAGGCGTAGTCCACCGGGAGAATGTCATCCACCACGACGCGCTTGTGTTCCAAAGACTTGTAATCCTCGAAGAACCGCTTCAGCACCGCCAGCTTGTGCGGCGGGAGCTGGTGCACATCGTGGTAGGAGTTGAACTCCGGATCGTTCACGTGCACAGCAATGATCTTGTGGTCCAGCTCCTCCTGATCCTTCATGGACATCAGACCGATGGCCCGGGCGGCGACCAGGGTCAGCGGGTAGACCGGCTCGGCACCAAGGACCAGGACGTCCAGCGGGTCGCCATCGTCGGCGAGGGTCTGCGGGATGAAGCCATAGTTGGCGGGGTAATAGACCGCGGAG
>CALCHA010000160.1 GCA_937901265.1 uncultured Phycisphaerales bacterium | reverse complement strand
GGATACGTCGAAATGAATCAGCCGGCAACCCCCACCGGCGGCGCCGGCCCGGCGCAATCCAGTGCCACGACGCTCGGCGTCACCACCGACGCGAACCTGCCCTCCCTGGGCGGCCGGTTCGCCTCGGCCTATCCTCTGTACGACGGCACGAATCGCATGCTGGTCAGCTGGGCGCCCTGCCTGGTGCTGAATTCAACGGTGTCCCCGCCCACCACCAGCGTCAACGCTTTGATCTGCGCCAGCGGCTGCTCGTGCCCCCGCGCTTCGGGCAGCACAAACGCCCGCCCCGGGCCCACGAAGGTATTGCTCACGACGAAGGTCCATTCCTTCGCCGCGTCCGGGGCAAACGTGGAAATCGACTGCACCACGCCATCGAGCACATCTGGCGTCTGCCCCATGCGCCCCTGGAGTTTTTTTTCCGCTTCCGCCGCCTCAGTCACGTCCTGCGGATCCTTGCCGAAGAGCGGCACGCGCACCTCCTCCCAGGTGGCCACCACGGGCGCTTGCTCCACCAGCAAATCCCCCGCCTCGTAAGCACCAAAGGCCCCCTGGAAGAGCACCACGGGCCTCTTGGTTTTTTGCAGCGACTGCGCCAGTGCCTCGCCCTGTGCGGCGATCACCAGCCCGTCATCGACATCGCCCGCGAAACGAATCTCAAAGGGCGCCGCGCGCAGGTGCACATGCCCGTCCGCTCCGGGAGATACCGCCCGATCATCCTGCCAAAAAACAAACGTCAGGTGCTTCTTTTCCAGCGTCACGGCCAGCGGCTCTGTCGCCGGCATGGTCGCAGGCGCCGTCGCCAGTCCATGCTCCTGCGCCAGCCCCGCCACCCCGCACGCCGCCAGGACCCCCATCAGCCCCACGCTCCACAGGCCCATCCGCATCGTCTCCGCTCCCTTGCAGGGCCGATATCGCCCACACGCCCACACGAAACATCCGCCGTGGAAACTGCTTAAAAGCTCGACAAAAACTGCTCGTTCGTCGGAAACTTCGCCATCGCCTTCAGCAAGCTCTCCATCCCCTGCGAGGGCTCGCGGCTCACCAGGTCCCGACGCAGCATCGCCACCTTCCGTTCCACCTCCGGCCCCAGCAGCAACGCCTCCTTCCGCGTCCCCGAGCCCGGCAAATCGATCGCCGGCCACGTCCGCCGCTCCGCCAGCTTCTTGCTCAGCACCAGTTCCATGTTCCCCGTCCCCTTGAACTCCTGAAAAATCAACTCGTCCATCCGGCTGCCCGTGTCGATCAGCGCCGAGGCGATGATGGTCAGCGAGCCGCCATGTTCGATGTTGCGGGCAGCGCCGAACATGCTCCGCGGCTCCTGCATGGCCGTGGCGTCGAGGCCGCCGGACATCGTCCGCCCGCTGCCGGAGAAGTGGTTGAAGGCCCGGGCGACGCGCGTGATGGAATCGAGAATGACCATGACGTCCTTGCCGAACTCGACAAGCCGCTTGGCCCGTTCGATCACCATGCGGGCCGTGCGAACGTGCGAGTCGATGTCTTCATCCGTATTGCTCGCCCACACCTCGCAGTCGGGCAGGCTGCGGCGGAAGTCGGTCACTTCCTCCGGGCGCTCGTCGATCAGCAGGACGAACACCTTCATGTCCGGATGGTTCTTCGTCGTCGCCTCGGCGATCTGCTTGAGCAGCGTGGTTTTCCCCGTCTTCGGCGGCGCCACGATCAGGCCCCGTTGTCCGCGACCGATCGGCGTGAGCAGCTCCATGATGCGCATGCTGGCCGGGCCGCCGAGAGTCTCGAGTTTGATGCGTTCACGCGGGTCGATAACGACCAGGTCCTGAAAGAAGGGCGTCTTGAAGTAATCGCGCAGGGGCATCCCCTCCACCTGGTTGACGTAGGTCACCAGGGGCCCGGGTCCCCGTTTGTTGGGCCCCGTGTTGACCGTGACGATGAGGCCGGGACGCAACTGCGTGCGCTTGACGACATCGGAAGGCATGTAGGGATCCAGCGGCGTCGGGCGGTATTTGCGTTCCGGCAGGCGAAGGTAGCCGTGGCCCTTCTCGGTGATATCGAGCATGCCGGTGGTTTGAGGACGTTCCTGCTGCCCACCGCCCTGGCGTTCCGCGCCCTGCCGATGATCGTGCCGGGTTTCCTGCCGGTTTTCCGCTTGCTTGTGTTCTGCCAAGACCTGCTCCACCTGTAAATGGCGATTCCCGCCCCGATGCTTCTCCGCGACGGCGACCCTCACATAAGGGCCCAACCCGGTCGTCGCGCGCTGGCTGGCGGCTGGGTCTCTTCCTGCCATGTCGGAGTTCCACGACAAAACGTCGCCCCACGAAAGGTGTCCGCGGGCCACGGCGCTCGTTCGCCTGATGATCGACCCTTCCGAATTCCTGCCAAAGGTCCGCACGCCCCTCGCCCCCATCAACACCCCATCGGGCGTTCCCACACGTCGTGTCGAACTTATCGGGCTGACTGTCGGGTGCGGATGAGATCCGGATGATCGGTGATGATTCCGGTTACCCCCATGGCCGCACAGGCCGCCACCATCCCTATATCATTAGCTGTAAAGCACCAGAGTTCAAGTCCAAAACCTTCAGCAGCCTTAACTTGTCCCGGACCGACCGCGTCAATGCCCACCGCCAGCACCTCCGCGTCGAGTTGCCGCGCCGCCTCCGGAAGGCCATGGTGCCAGCCTTCCGACAGCAATCCCAGCGGCAAATCACGCGACATTCGTCGCACCGCCGTCAGCCACGATCGGTCGAAGCTCAGCACGAGAGCCTCCCGCTCCAGGTCATACTTTCGCAGGTGATCCACCAGGCCGGCGGGGGGGGGAACCTTGAGTTCGATCACCGGCCGCGCGTGGGGCCCGATGGCCAGCAGCGCCTCATCCAGGGTCGGAATGCGGATGCCCGCGAAGCGCCGGTGCATCCAGGAGCCGGCATCGAGTCGTCGCAAATCCAGAAGATCCAGCGCCGCCACGCGCCCCTGGCCGGAGGTGGTGCGGTCGACCGTCTCATCGTGGATCACCACCATTTCGCCGTCGGCCGAGAGGCGCAGGTCGAACTCAATCGCCACCGCACCCTGGCGCACCGCCTCATCAAAGGCGGCGACAGTGTTCTCCGGCGCATCAGCCGAAGCGCCGCGGTGCGCGACGGCAAAAACAGGCGAGCTGGACATACCCGGGAGAGTATCCCCCACGTCTGGCGGCGTTGCAACGCAACGCACACCACGCCACGCCACGCTGGACCGATGCCCCGCTATCTTCTCCCAATCGCCCGGAAATCCGAGTCGCTCAACACCACACGCCCACCCGGCACGCGTGCCAGATCAAATGCAGCGACCAGCGCCCTGGCCGGGAGCGCTGCAGAAGTCGCACGCTGGCCGGAGCGCCAAGCCGCCCAGCCGACGATTTGTTCGGGCCGGGCGCCGGCCTCGCGGAACTGGGCGATTCGTGATTCTCCGTGGCGCTTGGCAAGACGTTTGCCGTCGGTCCCGACGACGAGCGGGGCATGGGCGAATTGCGGCGGGGTCCAGCGCAGGGCGTGATAAAGTGCCAGTTGGCGGGGGGTCGAGGGCAGCAGGTCGTCGCCGCGGAGCACCAGGTCGATGCCCATGTCGTGATCGTCCACGACGCAGGCGAGCTGGTAGGCGGGGGTGCCGTCGAAACGCGTGAGGGGAAAATCGCCGGTGGAGGCGGCGACGTCCAGCGCCTGCGGGCCGGCGATGAGATCGTCGAAGGCGATCACGCCCGGCGCCACGCGCAGCCGCCAGCAGACGGGCTTGCCGCTTGACGCCGCGATGCGGATGCCCGCTTCCTGCGCCGACAAGCCGCGCAACGGCGTCAACTCCCGGCTGGCGCACGTGCCCGGATAGCGCGGCATCGCCTCGCCCTCGTGCGGGGCCGAGGCCGCTCCCGCAACCGCCGCCGCAATGTCGGCGCGCGTGCAGGTGCAGGGATAGATCGCCTGCTGCCCCCACAGTTGTTCCAGCGCCTCCCGGTACAGCCCAAGACGTTGCGACTGCACCACTTCGCCGCCCGGCTGGGGCGAGCCCGGAAAGGGATCCCAGTCCATCCCCAGCCAGTGCAGGTCCTCATAGGCCTGCCGGACGGACAGGGGTTTGGCCCGGCCCACGTCGAGGTCCTCCATGCGCATAAAAATCTGGGCGCCGCTCTGCCGGGCGAGCCACCACGTCAGGAGAAAGGTGCGCGCGTGACCCAGGTGCAGCGCCCCGGTGGGGCTCGGGGCGAGACGTGTGCGCGTGAAGGTGACCATCGGGGTGGTTTATCGGACAGCAGGCAAGATGACAACTGCGCCGTTCAACGTTCGGCGTTCTCAGGTGGTCCCCTCATTGGGCCGACAACAAAAGCAGTGAGCGAGGCGGGGCGGCGAGGCGGGTTTTTGGAGTCACCGCATGAGCCACATTGGATTGTCCCGCGAAGAAATGCAATACCTGTCCACCCTGATCGCGCGGCTCGATGCCCGCGGGCCCGGCGGCGGGGCGGACCGGCGGGTGATGCCCCGTATCGATTTTTCCCACGCGCTGTGGCTGAACCTCCCGACCGAGCCCGGCCAGCCCTGGGTCCATATCCTGTCGCGCAATCTCTCGACCGGCGGGCTGGCCTTCCTGACGCGGCAGATTTTCTATGTCAATCAGCACCTGGTCATCTCCCACGAACTCAACGAAAAAGAACCCCTGCTGGTGCTCTCTCGCGTCTGTTTCTGTCGCCCCGTGGACATGCGCGTCTTTGAGGTCGGGCTGGCGTTTGTGGCGGTAGAAAAAGATCCCGGCCGGCAGCGCAAGGTGCCGCCGCACTGGCTGCATCAGGTCGTCCGGACAGATTGGCTGGCCCGCCAGAAGTATGTCGAGCCCGCGCGATAGCCGGGCGCAGGGCGGGTTAAGCGCAAGGGGAAGTCAGCCGATGAGCGCCGGGGGGATTCGCAAGTGGAGACATGCCGTGACACCCACGTCCGCAGAGCAGATGAGCCAGATTCACGCGATCCTTGAATCCCTGGATCACGGACTCAAGGCCAGCGACGACAACCGTCGCGCGGCGGCCCGCATGGCGGTGCGGATGGGCCTGGTGGCCACGATTCTCGGCGGCCCGATCCTCGCCCCGGTGCGGATCTACTCGCGCAACCTGTCCCGTTCCGGAATCGCCTTTCTCTCACGCCGCCTCTTCCATCCCGACGAAAAGATGGCGATTGCCTTTCACCTCGAAGGCCAGCCGCCGAAACTAGTACTCGCACAGCTCACCTTCTCCCGCTACGTACGCCCGGCCCTCTACGAATCCGGCGCCCGGTTCCTGGATGCGATTCCAGACAGAGGAGACCTCGAACGCATTCCGGCGGAATGGCGCGTGATCGCC
>CALCHA010000159.1 GCA_937901265.1 uncultured Phycisphaerales bacterium | reverse complement strand
GGGCGCCGGTGAGACGAAGCGAAAACCTCGCGATTCCCAGTACGTCTGGTGGGCGATCGCATCTTGTGTCATGGCATGAACGTCGCCTCCGAACTGCTCCGAGATGGCGTCCTTGATGGCCCAAACTTCGCGTAAAATCTCATCCTCGTGCATGGAAAGCCACCTCACAGTTGCTCAGGCGTGCAGATCACCGGCATGCGGTATCCTGCACCTGCAATGATATCGCGAGCGATCCGCATTGTCGCTCCATTGGCGATGTGCCGAAAATTCCACGTGAGCAGGTATTGCAGCTCATAAACGCTGGCATAAGCGAGATGGAGTGCGTCGGATGCAGCTTTTGGCGGCATCGCCTTCTGCTGGAGCAGCGCCTTTGCCAATTCATCAACGCCCATGGCGGGCGGGAGAACCGGCATCCCTGCGAGAGCGGCGATCCGTTTTGCGGCGTAGCCCGCGTCGCCCTTGGCCGACTCTCGAAGGACCTCTGCGGAAACGAACAAGGCATAGTCGCCGCGCCGGGTATCACACCACTCATTCGTCGCCGCCTGATGGCCGGCGGTCACAATGTCGCGGCTTCGCTTCGCCACCAAATAGCTGACGACGGTAGTTTCCACGTACACGGAAGGTTGCATATCCTCTCCATCAGGATTTTCGCAAGTCCCTGTTCATCAACCTTCGAGCACGACGGCGCGGGCGTCGCCGGTGCCTTCGCCGCGGCCGAGGCCTTTGGAGGCGAGGGTTTCGAGGGTTTCCTCGGCCACATCGAGGCTGTGGCCGCTGCCCAGGAGATCGGCAACGGAGACGCGGCCTCCCTGCTTTCGGGCGATTTCGATGGCCTGTCCCATGGGGAGTTTGACGTAGTCGGGGAACTCCCAGAGGTTCTTTTCAAGCTCCTGCCATTTGGGGCAGGCGAGTCCGAGCTGCTGCAGGTAGGCGAGGGTGCGTTTGATGATCTCGGGGCCGACGCCCAGGGACGTTGCGAGTTCGCCCTCGCTGACGACGCCGCCGCGATCCTGGGCGACCTGGAGGATTTCGGCGCGGGGGAGTTCGAGGGAGAGGTAATAAAAGAAGGCGCCCAGGGCGAGGCCGAAGGCCCAGATGGCGGCGAATCTGCCTTTGCCGGCGGTGGGGAAGTCGGTGGTGAAGTCGACGACCATCATGAAGGCGGAGCCGCCGAAGGTGATCGCGGCGGCGATGGACCAGCGGGTGACCCGTTTGGCAAAGGCCCGGACGTCCAGCATCGCGACTCCTGCTCAGGGGCTCTGGGAGGGGGCGGGGCGGGGGGCGGCGATGGGGGATGACTGGGACATCACCTTCCGCGCCGCGGCCTCCTGCATGCCGGCCTGACCGAGGTCGGTCCACATGGTGCCGGGCCCCGCGTAATGGTATTCGACCTTGAGGTCCTCGGGGAGGTTTTTGGCGAAGGTGGCGAGGTTGAACGCGTCGGGGCCGCCGTAGGCACTGACCATAAGCTTCATAAGTTCGGCCTGGGCGGTGCTGGTGCGTTGGAGAACGTCGGCTTCCGCCTTGCCGTCGATCTGGACACCCTGGGCGTCGAGTTCGGCGACCTGGCGATCGATGGCGGCGACCTGTCGGTCGGCGGTGGCCTTGACCATGGCGGCGTCCTTGAGGCCTTCTTCTTTCTGCTTGGCGACGAGGGCGGTGGTTTCGGAGTCAAAATCCTTGAGCGCGGTGGCGACTTTGCGGCGGCCCCCCTCGAGTTCTCCGGCGACGGTGTCGCGGCTCTGCTCGATGCCGAGGGTGATGACCTCTTCCTCGGCGAGCATGCGGGCCTGGATGGTGGCGGTGATCTCGGGATCAGGGTGGAAGCCCTTGACGAGGGCGATGAGGAAGTGGATGCCCTTTTCCTTGCCCATGGTCTGGAGCTCGGTGGTGACGCGTTCCTGAAACTGGTCGCGGGTGTTGCCGGCGATGAAATCCTTGGTGGTCAGGTCGGAGCCGGCGTTTTTGCAGATGGAGAGGATCTGCGGGACGATGATTTTCCGTTCGAGGTCCTCCTCAGTGCCATAGTCGGAGACGATGCGTGGGGCGTCGGCGGGGTAGATTCCCCAGACGACGGTCATGTCGAGGTACATCTGTTTGCCGTCGGCGAGGGGGAAGCTGACGCCGGTGCCTTCTTTGGGAACGCTCTGCATGCTGTGTCCGCCGGTGGCGTCGCGGACGTCTTTCTGGGTGTATTGGACGTCCATTTCCTGCACGTCGTAACCGATGCCGACGATGGTGACCTTGACCTGTTCGGGATTGAGGGCGTAGTAACCAGCCTGCAGGACCTTGGGGGAGATGCCCTTGGAGGTGCCCTCGGCGAAGGTCTGGACGCCGACGTAACCGGGCGGGACGTAGGTCATTTCCTGGGTGAGGCCGGAGTGGTCGGTCTTGGCGCCGGGCTGGACGTAGGGGGTCTGGCCGAACTGGTTGATGCGCCAGACGCCGGGGGTGAGGACGGCGAGCTGGGTGCCTTTTTCATCAGGCCCGGCGAGGAAGCGGCCCTCGGGGAGGTCTTTGCCGATGTTGTTGCGCAGCAGGGCGATGTGGCCGGGGGGCACTTCAAAGTCCTGGACGAGCTTGCGGGTGTATTGCCAGGGGACGAGGAAGTGGCGCCCGGGTCCGAGCATCTGCTCCATGACGCCTTTTTGATCGGCCTGGGCGTAGCCTTCCTGGGCGGCGTCGGCCCCGGTCATGCGGGTGAGCTGGAGCGAATAGCCGGCGGGCACCCAGACGCGTTCCATGCCCCAGCGCCAGATGCCTTCGTAGACGATGAAGGCGCCGGCGGCCAGCACGGCGACTGCGACGACTGCGGCTTTTTTAATAGCCATCGATCACTCCTTCGAAAGTCCCACCCCTGAAAGCGAACCCAATCAAACCACGAGGAGGCAGTTGTCAGGGCTGACCGGCGGGGCGCGTGGTGGCGCCGGTGGCGGTGGGGAAGAGGCTGGTGAAGAATCCATCGGTGTTGGACCAGACGCTGCGGATGGAGGGGGCGAACTTCTGGGTCATGAGGTACTGGGCGTACTTGGGGCCGCTGCCGAAGGCTTCGACGCTGGCCTGAACGCCGGCGGCCTGGGCGGCATTTTTGAGGCGGATGACGGAGGCCTGGGCCTCGCCGGCGGCGAGCTTGCTGGCGGCGAGGTCGTTGGCGGCCTCGAGCTTGAGCTTGGCGACTTCGAGGCGCTGGTTGGCCTTGGTGAGCTGCACCAGGCCATACTGTTCGGCCTCGCGTTTGACGCCGACGACTTCGACGTTGACGCCGCCAAGCTGTTCGGCGCGGTCCTTCATGCGGGTCTGGATTTCCTTGGCCAGGCGTCCGCCGGCATAGACGGGTTGGCCGGAGGCGTCGAGCCTGGGTTTGCCCCCGTCGACGATGGGCACGCCGTGGTCGAACACGGGGTTGCCGTTGGCGTCGAGTTTGGGCTTGCCTCCCTCGGTGGCGGGGTAGCCGACTTCGGTGGTGATCTGGGCTTTGAACTGTTCCTGTTCCTGGCGTGCGACTTCGCGGCGCTGGTATTGGGAGAGGATTTCGGGGGGCGGGTTAGCGGAGCGGATGACGAAGCTGCGGATGATGATGCCCTCTTTGGCGCAGGTGTCGCGGAGCTCGCGTTCGATCTGGCTTTGCACGGCCAGACGGGTGGAGCCGATGAGGTAATCGACGGCGCGGTGCTGGGCACCGTAAATCCGGCACAAGCTGCGGCCTTCGGGGAGGACGAGCTTTTCCTCGATGTTTTTGAGGCCGCCGCTCTGGGGCATGTCGGAAGTATCGACGTAGGTGACGAAGAGCTCGGGGACTTTTTTGAGGTCGAGGGCGTACTCGATGGTGCCTTCGGTGTGGATGGTGAAGCCATCCTGGGAAGGGAAGGTGACCTCGTCGCTGCCGCTGAGTTCAATTTTCTGGGAGCGGACGTCGATGGGGACGACGGTGTAGCGCCAGCGGTTGGAGTACTTGGGATGGACGCCGGGGGGCAGGAGGAAGGGCTGGGTGCCGCGTTCACCCTCCTTGACGACGAAGACGTTGGGGTCTGCCGGGGCGTCGCCGACGAGGAGGGTGACGACGCCCATGAAGCCTGGATCGATGCGGACCATGGGCTGGAGCTGGACGCCGTAGGCGTAGGTGTTGAGGTAATAGCGGCCTGGGGAAATGGGCTCTTCGAGGACGCCTTTCTGGTCGTCGGTTTCGGCGAGGACCTGGCCGACGGGCAGGGCGTTGCCATATTTGCGGGTGAGGATACCGACCTGCATTTCGGGGACGACGGTGGCTTCGATGGGGGCGGTCCAGGTGTAGTTCATGGGGTTGAAGTAGTGGTAGCCCTCTTTGACGACGTCGAGCTCGACGCCTTTGAAGTCGGGCGCCGAGGCGAGGAGCTGGGCGTTGGCCAGGTTTTTGCCGGTTTTTTTGACGAGGACGACGAAGTGGCCCTGGGGGACGTTGACCCATCCGGCGAGGCCGACGATTCCGGCGACGAGGAGGGCGAGAACGACGAGGAGGCCTGCGACGCCGACCCAGGTGAGTCGGAAGCGGATGGGGTTTCGCGAGGTTGAGGGAAGCGGGGGAACGCGCATGGGGATACCTCCTCGGTGCCAGGATCGGGTGCCGCGACTGCGGGCGGCGCGGGTTGAGGGATGGGTCTATCTTACGGGTTTTTCCGGCGGCATGGGAATTGATCGCGGGAGCGGGCGCCGGCGGGGTGATTTCCAAGCGGAGCGACTGCGCGCGTCAGCCGGTGACGCCGTTGGCGCTGCGTTGAATGCGCTGGCCGGTGTTGCTGTTTGTGCGTACATAGCGCCGG
>CALCHA010000158.1 GCA_937901265.1 uncultured Phycisphaerales bacterium | reverse complement strand
ATCTTCCACGGTGGTCTTCGGGGCGTAGCGTGCGATCACGTTGCCATCGCGCCCGATCAAAAACTTTTCAAAATTCCACGTGATGTCCCCCTTCGCCGCCGGCTTGGTGTCGAGACTCGTCAGGTACTTGTAGAGCGGTGCCTGGTCCGACCCCTTCACACTGATTTTCGCAAACATCGGAAACGCCACTTTATAAGTCTCCGTGCAGAACTCCTTGATCTGCTCGTTGGTCCCCGGCTCCTGCCCGCCGAAGTTGTTCGCCGGGAAGCCGAGAATCACGAAGCCCTTGTCTTTGTAATCCTGGTACATCTTTTCCAGCCCGGCATACTGCGGCGTGTTGCCGCACTTGCTGGCGACATTCACCACCAGAATAACCTTCCCCGCGTAGGTCGACAGGTCCACGTCCTTCCCGTCGATGTCCTTGACCTTGAAATCCAGAGCCGCAGGCTTCGCCGGCGTGACGGGCGCATCGGCTCCCACTGCCAACCCCACAGCCGCCAACAACCCCGCCACTCCCAACGCCGCCATTTTTCGTGCAACCATGCTCTGCTCCAACCAAAAAAGGGCACTTCTACCATGCAGACGCAGCCCTGAGGACCACGCTCTTCGTTCCCACGCACTCGCCTTCCCCCATTCCGACCTATTATACTGCCCCGTCCAACCAAATGTCAGACGTCGCGGCCCCTCACCAAGCTAACGACCAACCCCGCAGAAAGTTGCCTCTCATGTCCGCCCTGCTTCCTTCGCCCGCATCGCCACTCCCCGCCGCCCGGGCACCTCTCCCCCTGCGCAGCCCCGCCCCGCGACTGGCGCCGCCGGTCTCGCCTGCCGCCATGGTCCGCACCCTTTTCGCCCACCGCTACCTGATCTGGCAGATGGCTCGTCGGGAAGTGGTCGGTCGCTACCGCGGCTCCCTGCTTGGCCTGCTCTGGTCCTTCTTCCATCCCCTGCTCATGCTCGCCGTCTACACCTTCGCCTTCGCCTACGTCCTCCACGCCTCCCCGCGCCCCGTTGCCACCGCCCCCGCCAACGCCGCCCTCGCCCCCGCGATGTCCTCCTTCGCGCTCTACGCTTTCTCCGGGCTGATCCTCTTTAACCTCTTCGCCGAGGCGGTGACGCGCGCCCCCGTGTGCATCCTGCAGAACGCCACCTACGTGAAAAAAGTCGTCTTCCCGCTGGAAATCCTGCCCTTTGTCTATCTCGTCGCCGGCCTTATTCATGCCGCGATCTCCACATTTGTCCTGCTGCTGGCCACGCTGATCGTCGCGCACAGCCTGCCCATCACCGCCCTGCTGGCGCCGCTGGCGGTCTTCCCCCTGCTGCTGGTCATCCTCGGGGCCGGCTGGTTCCTCGCCTCCCTCGGGGTCTATCTCCGCGATGTCGGCCACATCATCGGCATCGTCACCATGGTCATGATGTGGCTCGCCCCCGTCTTCTATTCCACCGACCAGCTTTCCAACCCCCTCATCCGCGAGCTCCTTCGTCTCAATCCCCTCACCATTCCCATGGAAGCTTTTCGCGACCTGATCCTCTATGGACAGTCCCCCAACTGGTGGCTTCTGGGAATCTACACCCTTCTCGCCACGCTGCTGGCCTGGCTCGGTTTCGTTTTCTTTCAGCGCACCAAGCGGGGCTTCGCCGATGTCGTCTGAAACCCTCACCCCTCTCCCCTCCCTCTCCATCCTCATCCCCACCCTCAACGCCGGCCCCCTCTTCGCCGACGTCCTCGCACGCCTCCGCTCCCAACGCTACCCCTCCACCCCCGAACTC
Source organism: uncultured Phycisphaerales bacterium (assembly GCA_937901265.1). Lineage (GTDB taxonomy): Bacteria > Planctomycetota > Phycisphaerae > WQYP01 > WQYP01 > CALCHA01. The sequence goes on along the minus strand of CALCHA010000158.1, from coordinate 4,062 downwards.
CTCATCATCGACTCCGGCTCCACCGACCAAACCCTCACCATCGCCCGCCAACACAACGCCACTATCCACCAGATCCCCAAAAAAACTTTCGACCACGGCCTCACCCGCAACATGGGCATCGAGCGCTCCACCGGCGACATCGTGGTCCTCATGACCCAGGACGCTCTCCCTGCCGACGACTTCCTGCTGCAGAACCTCGTCGCCGCCTTCGAGGACCCCCTCGTCGCTGGAGCCTTCGCCCGCCAGCTTCCCCGCCCCGACGCCGACGCCATCGTCGCCCGCAACATCCACAACTGGGTCGCCGGCTCCGAAAAACCCCGCATCTCCCACATCACCGACCGCCCCGCCTACGACCGCCTCGGCCCCATCGAAAAATACCTCTTCTGCGTCTTCGACAACGTCACCTCCGCACTCCGCCGCTCCGCCTGGCAGCAAATCCCCTTCCACCAGAACGCCTTCGGCGAAGACATCGAATGGTCCAAGCGGGCCCTGGAAAGTGGCTGGAAAATCGCCTACCGGCCCGATGCGGCCGTCATCCACTCGCACGACCGCCCCATCGCCTACGAATACAAACGAAACTACATGTGTCACCAGACGCTCTACCGGCTGTTCGGCGTGCAGACCCTGCCCGCACGGCGGCACCTCCCGCGTGCCATCCTCCTCGGCACCCTCAAAGACACCCTCTACGCCCTCCGCCACCAGAAGCCCCTCGCCAAAAAACTCGCCCTCGCCGCCAAAATCCCCTTCCTCACCTTCTACGCCTCCCTCGCCCAATACCAGGGCGCCCACGACGCCAAACACAACCAATCCACCCGCCACACCGACGTCTAGCGCGCCAAAACCGCACGATCCCACCGTCACCCCTTCGCTTCGGCTTTGCTTTCGCGGAAACCCTCAGCCGCCACCGCCCCCCGTGCCTTCGCTTTCCCCTACCTTTCCCTTCGCCATTTGCCCGCTTCACCACCCGACCCTTTACCCCTACAATCCCGCCCGTCACTCACCTCTCAAACAAGGATTGCACATGCCGATCAAGAACTGGATGTCCTGGGAACAGGGCGTCGACCTCGTTGCCGCCACCGCTGGCAATCTGCCCATGCCCAACCTCATTTTCCATGTGGCCTCGATGGTCCACACGCCCGTCGGCTCGGCGCCCAGCGGCATGATCCTCTTCCAGCCCAACCCCGCGAGCCAGCCGACGATCATGGGCTTCATCTCCACGAACCTCGATGTGGCCGCCTACTTCGGCCCCCACATTTTCGCCGGGACACCCTTCGAGAATGCCCCCACGCTGCTGGCCAAGATTGAAGTCGCCACCTCTGGCGACACCGCAACCGCACGCATCACCATCGCCAACAACCTTTTCGAAACCCGTCTCACGGGCCTCAGGGCCCTTGAACAGGTCAACCGCGAGCCCTCCGGCATGCCCCCCTTCTTCCAGCAGGCCCTCGAAGCGCCCGCCTCCGCGGCGACGCTCTCGCTCAACGGCGTGAACATCCCCTTCACCCTCCCGCCCATCGGCATTTCAGGTGGAGCCCCGGCGGTCTGGTCCCCAGCCGGCATCTATTCACGCTGAGCAGCCCCAGTGGTGCCGACGCCCCCGTCGGCTGCGGCGACCATGTGGGCACCGCCCGGCAGAATCGTCGCACCACCGCACCGGGCGAAAGATCGCCGCACTCATTTGCGTGTGCCGCCACCTTCCCGCTATACTGCCCGACTCGATTTACCGAACCTGAAACCTCATCAGAACTCATCGGAGTTGGAATATGTCCCTCGATCGCAGCCTCAAAGGCAAGTCCACCCTGGAACGTCACCGCAACGTGCTTCGCCGCTCGGAGCGCATTGTCCTGTTGGAAGACAACGACAAGTGGGCCGAGGGCACCAGCTCGGTATTCAATCTCGTCAAGGTCGGCCACCGCAAGCAGATCGCCGCCAAGAAGGTCAAGGCCGAAGCCACCGCCGACGGCGCAGCCGCCCCGGCCGCGGGCAAAGGTGCTCCCGCTGGCAAGGGTGCCCCGGCCGGTAAAGCCGCCGCCCCCGCCGCTGGCAAGGGTGCCGCAGCCGGCAAAGCCGCTGCCCCCGCCGCGAAAGCCGCTGGCAAAAAGTAATACTCCCCTCTGCAGAACGCTCAAGCCGGGTAGCCGCAACGCTGCCCGGTTTTCTTTTTTTGCGGCTCGTCGTGTCGCTAAAACCCCTCCCTCCCGGCCTTTCCCCCACGCCCGTCACCGCCCCGTCCCCCTACTTCCCGCCCGCCTGCTTTTCAATCGCGGAATAATCCGTGTCGTTCGTGTGCAAGGCATACCAGGCAAACAAAAACGTGTGGATTGTAAACGTGCTGGGCGACGTCGCCGGGGCAGAACTTGTCGCGGCCTCCGCGCCCGGTTTTTCCATCTGCGCCTCCCAGCCAGTCGCCAGCGTCCCGGTCACCCGAATCGGCGTCTTCAGCGGGGGACGTGGGTGCGGCCACAGCGGATGCACGGGAAACTTCAGATCGTCCGTCGACAGATAGGTCGAATAGGGCTCATACGTGTACTGCGTTTTGAGCGTCCGCAGCCCCAGCACCGCGCGCGTGTCCGCATGCGCCGCCGTCCAACTCTTCCAGGTCGTCAGCGTGAACGGCAGCAGCGGCAACGGGTGATTCACCCGCGGACCCGCAACAGCCTTCAACGCCAGCTGCGGCCAGAGCGATTCCCCAACGCCGCCCGGCCGCCGATCAAAAAGCACCGTCGTCGAATCGATGAGCAGCCCCGACACCCCGAACTCGATCGCCGGGGTCGTGGGGCCATCGATGAGGCGATCGAACACCACCGCCGAGTTGCTCAGCGGAGACCACGTCACCGCCACAGGCGTGTTGCCCAGAACGTCGTTGATGATCTCGTGCTGGTTCAGCACGCGGATCGGATAGGCCCGCGTCTGGCCATCAAATTCCAGCCCGATCACCAGGTCCGTCGGGATGAGAAAGTTCAAATGTTCGTTCTGGTGGATCAGCTCCACTTCCGCGGGCGTGGCCGTTTCCACGAGCGACGGCACAATCGCGTGGATGCCATCCTTGGGAAACCCCGAGCCCACCAGCGTCTGCGGGTCGATCGTCAGGTTGGAGAGGTCGAATCCGTAGCTTTTGGGATCATGACCATCCCCGACAGAGCGGTGGAACCCGGTCTCGTAGACCGGGTAAAGCACGATCGCTGCGGCGACCAGGGTGAAGAATCCGGCGAGAAGAAGCACCCACCCCGCCGAGGCGAAAGTGAAGAGCTTTTCGGGTTTGTCATCGGTAGGGGGCGTCGACATCAAATTACTGCGCATCGGGAGAAATGAAGGGCACGGTGGGGGGGCTGCTGAGGCCGGCCGGCGAAACCGTCAGGTGGTCGAGCGGCGTCTGCACGGTCAGGCACAGCAGCACGGTGAGGACCGGAAGGTACAAAATCGAGGTGAAAAAGAGCCGCCGCGCATCCTTGCGGCTACGCGACGCGGCAAACATCAGCGCCGCCAACGCCATGCCGGCGGAAAGAATGATCGACGTCAACCCGAACACCCAACTGGCGTTGCCCAGAAAATACAACGCCAGGCAGGGCGGGATCAGGCCCAGCGAATAAAGCACCGCCAAAATCGACGTGCGCCGCCCGCTCGGATCCATCGTCGAAACCATCTTGTAGCCGCCCCGCGCGTAATCGTCGCGGTACATCCACGCCAGCGCCAGAAAGTGCGGAATCTGCCAGAAAAACAGCAACGCCCCCAACGCCAGGGCCCCTGCGGAAATGCTGCCCGTCGCCGCCGTCCACCCCATCACCGGCGGAATCCCCCCCACCACCGCACCCACCAGCGTGTTCGTCGACGAACGCGTTTTCAGCGGCGTGTAAAACCCCGCGTACAGAACCACATTCGCCACCCCCAGAAACGCCGTCAGCCCATTGGACGTCGGGCACAGAATCGCCACCCCGGCGATCGTCGCAAACAATCCGAAGTACGCCGCATGCGTTCGCGAAATCCGCCCCGCCGGCACCGGGCGATTCTTCGTGCGGTTCATCCGCACATCCCCCGGCCCCTCGATCGCCTGGATAAATGCCG
>CALCHA010000157.1 GCA_937901265.1 uncultured Phycisphaerales bacterium | reverse complement strand
CATTTTCGGCGGCATTGCGAAGTGCGACATCATCGCCGCCGCCCTGATCGACGCCGGCAAGGAAATCGGCTTCAAAGTGCCGCTCGTGGTCCGCCTCGAAGGCACGAATGTCGCCGAGGCCAAGGTGCTCCTGGAGGGTGCCAAAAAAGACCTTCCCACCCTGCAAACCGCCAGCGATCTCAACGACGCCGCCAAAAAGGTCGTCGCCGCCACAAAGTAAAACCTTCATACTTATTTAACCCTTCAACCACTTAACTATTTAACCCCCGGAGCTAGAAATGTCCGTCCTCGTCAATAAAAACACGCGAGTTATTACGCAGGGCATCACCGGCGCCGGCGGCGGCGCCTTCCACACCAAGGGCTGCCTCGACTACGGCACCAAAATGGTCGGCGGCACCTCGCCCGGCAAGGGCGGCACCAAGGACTCCAACGGCCTGCCGGTCTTCGACGCCGTCTCCGAAGCCGTGCAAGCCACCGGGGCCGACGCTTCGATGGTCTTCGTCCCGCCTCCCTTCGCCGCCGACGCCATCATGGAAGCCGCCGACGCCGGCATCAAGCTCATCGTCGCCATCACCGAGGGCATCCCGGTCAACGACATGGTCAAGGTCAAGCAGTTCCTCAAAGGCTATCCCGACGTGATTCTGGTCGGCCCGAACTGCCCCGGCGTGATCACGCCCGGTGAATGCAAAATCGGCATCATGCCAGGCTACATCCACACCCCCCGCACCGCCGGCAAAAATGCCGTCGGCATCGTGTCGCGCTCCGGCACGCTGACCTACGAAGCGGTCTTCCAGACCACCAACCGCGGCTGGTCGCAGTCGACCTGTGTGGGCATCGGCGGCGACCCGGTCAAGGGGCTGGATTTCATCGACGTGCTCAAGCTCTTCAACGACGACACGGAAACGCAGGCCATCGTCATGATCGGCGAAATCGGCGGCACCAGCGAAGTCGAGGGTGCACGGTTCATCAAGGAGCACGTCAAGAAGCCGGTCGTCGGGTTCATCGCCGGCGCCACCGCCCCGCCGGGCAAGCGCATGGGTCACGCGGGGGCGCTGATCAGCGGGGAGGATGACACCGCCCCGGCAAAGATGAAGGCGATGCGTGCAGCGGGGATCCTGGTGTGTGAAAGCCCCGCCGACATCGGCGCGACGCTGGACCAGGCCTGGGCCGCCGCCAAGGGCAAGTAAAAGGGACGCTCTCATGGGTCCGCGCGGGCTGGTGCAAAAGCTCGACCAGCTCTGGCACAAGCGCCAGTCGCTTCCGCGCGGGGCCCGGCTCCTCGTGGCCGTCAGCGGCGGGGCGGATTCCGTGGCCCTTCTTCGGCTGCTCGTCGAGATCAATTGCTCACGGTATTGGAACTGGACGTTGACCGTGGCGCATGTGTCGCACGGTATTCGCGGCCGCGCTGGGGCGGCGGACGCGCGCTTCGTCAAAACGCTTGCCGCGCAACATCACCTGCCACATGCACAAAAATCCCTGCGCCTCGGCGCATCCGCCAGCGAGGCCACCGCCCGCGCTGCACGCTACAAGGCCCTCGCCAGCCTGGCCCTGTCCCATCAAGCCGCCGGCGTGGTGCTGGCGCACCATGCGGATGACCAGGCAGAGACGCTGCTGCTGCGCGCCCTTCGCGGCACCGGCATCGAGGGGCTGGGGGCGATGGCACCGCAGAGCACCCGGGGCGGGCTGACGCTCTGGCGACCGCTGCTGGACGTGCGAAGGGAGGATCTGCGAACGTACCTGCGGGCACGCGATCAGGCCTGGTGCGAAGACGAAACGAACGGCGCCGATCGCTACACGCGCAATCGGCTGCGCCGCGATGTTCTCCCCGGGCTTCACGCCATCAACCCGGATGCCGTGGGGGCGCTGGGCAACCTCGCGGCGCTGGCCCGGGAGACATGGGAGGTCGTGGGGGTGGCTGCGGCTGACGCATGGCACAGCGCGGTGGTTGCGCATTCGCCGCGACGCGTCGTTTTCGCGCGCGCGGCCTTGCGTGCACTGCCGCCGCTGCTTTGCGCCGAGTTGCTCCGCCGGGCCATCGACGATGTCGGTGGCAGCCGCGAAATCGCCGGATTCGAGCGCCTGCAGGAGGCCGTGCGCAGCGTCCGCGGCCGCGACGGCGGCAAGCAGCTGGACATGGGCCGCGGGGTGCTGCTGCGCGTCGGCCGGGAGGTGTCCGTTGAAAAATGAAGGCCGCCTGCTTGCCCTCATCATCGCCGCCGGTGTGTTGTTGCGCGCAGTGCTGGGGGCAGTCCATCCCTACGCTTTTGACGACACGCGGGATTACGTCAGCCTCGCCATGCGGTTGCTGGGCGACGGCAGCTACATCGTGCAGACCAAAACCGGCTGGGTGACCGCCAACCGCATGCCCGGCTACCCGCTCTTTCTCGCCGGCCTGTTCGCGATTTTCGGGGAGTCCCTCCGCGCCGTGGCGATCACGCAGGGCATCCTGTCGGCGGGCATCATCGGCCTCACGTACGCGATCGCCCGCCGGGCCGGCCCCATTGTGGGTCTGCTGGCCGCGTTGCTGATTGCCGTGGACCCGCTCACCCTCGGTTTCAGCGCCGCCATCCTTTCCGAGATGCCCTTCACGCTGTTCCTTCTGGCCGCGCTATGGGCCTGCATCCGCCTCGGCGCCCACGGCCGCATCGCCTGGTGGATCGCCCTGGGGTGCCTCTGGGGGGCGGCGGTTTACCTGCGGGCGTCGGCGATCTGGCTCCTGCCCCTGCTCCTGCTCTGGACCCTCGTGGTCCCCTTGCGCCCGCGCCGCCTCGCGGGCGCCCTGACCGCCCTCCTGCTCGCCGGCGCGACGCTCCTGCCCTGGTTTCTCCGCAATGGCCAAGGCATCCGCCTCACCTCCATGGAGGGCATCTCGCTGTACGAATCGGTCTACCCGGCGGCCGACGGCGGTCCGAAGCAGGACACCCTCACGCTTTCCCCGGACATGCTGCCGCTGAACGAATGGCAGCGTGACGCGGAATGGAAGCGTCGCGCCTGGTCCGCGGTGGAAGCCAGCCCCGGGCACGTACTGGCGCTTGTGCCGGTGAAAATCGCGCGCACCTGGAGTCCCTGGATGAACGCCGCGGAGATGCGGAACGCCTGGCTGCAGGCGGGGATGATCGCGTGGCAGGTGCCGCTCTTTTTTTTCGCGCTGCTGGGTATTTTCGCAGGGCGTCTCCCGGGTAGGATGAAGGCGTTGATTCTCCTGCCGATGCTGTACTTCACGGCGTTGCATTCGATCTTTCTGGGATCGGTGCGTTATCGGGTGCCGCTGATGCCGCTGGTGTGCGTCTTTGCGGCTCTGGGCGCGGTGGCGCTGGTGCGGCGGATGACTGGCAAACGTGACGGGGCGGAGCGGGTCTAACAGGAGCGGCCGGCGCCGCTGCCCGGCTATTGGGCCGGGCGACAGGGATGTGCGATATGGCAATGTTTGCCCGGGGCAATCCGGCGCGGTGGTGGCGGGGAAGGGCGATCGGCCGCGGGACGGCCGCGCCTCTGGGAATGTTCGTCAGCCCCACACGCCGCGCCGCCAGTTTCGGTGCGCTCTTCGGTCTCGCCGGCCTCATCGGCGGCACCTGGTATCTGACCAACCCGGCGCGCATCAGTGCCCTGTCGGAGGTGCTGCTGTCCAATGTCCTTGGCGGGAAGGTCACCGTCGCCAGCGGGCGCCTGAGCTGGTCGGGAACCCTCCTGCTGCAGGGCATCGAGCTGCGCACCCCCGGACGCGCCGGCCAGCCCGGCATGCCGGTGTTCGCCGCCGATCAGATCGAAGCACGCTTCGACTGGGCCAGCCTGCTCGAAGGCCGCCTCCGCGCCACCCAGCTCACCGCAGCCGGTCCCACGCTGTTCCTCATTGAGGACCGCGCCACCGGCAAGTGGAACTACGAGGAGCTGCGCAAAGCGCCCCAGACGCTGCCCGCCGGTCCTCCCAAAGAGAGCCCGCCGGTGGCGCTGCCGGTGATCCTGCTGCGCAACGCCCGCGTCCAGTGGGCCGAGCTTGAAAAGGGCCGCATGACCGACACCGGTTCGACGCTGGTCGACGGGCGGCTGACACCGGTGGGAACGACGCTGGGCGAATCCCGCCCGGGAACGCTCTACACCTTTGAGGTGGAGCAGCAGTCCGAAAGCGGTGCGAATGGCGGCGCGGGCAGCGGGGCGGCCGGCCGGGGGGCGACGGTTTCGGGGAGCTGGGACGTTGCCACGCACCATTTTATTGCCCAGACCGAGGGCGTCGCCCTCACCGACACGCTCGAGCGTTCCATGCCGCGGCCCGTCCGCGAATTCTGGGACGCCCACCAGCTCAAGGGCGCGCTGGGCCGCATGAAACTCGCCTTCGATCCCAGCAGCGGCATGACTCTCACCGTCGACCTCGACCGCGTCTCGCTGGTGCAGCCTGTCACGCCGACCACCGGCCTCGCCAACGGCACCACTTTTCCGCTCGACTTCCGCG
>CALCHA010000156.1 GCA_937901265.1 uncultured Phycisphaerales bacterium | reverse complement strand
CGATAATAGCTTTGCGTTTATGGACATGTTGAATGCTACCTGAAAGGGGCCAGAACGGAAGAATAACTCCATGACGACTTGGGGAGGGCGCCTGACGCCTTCGACTCACGGAGCAAATGATTAACAACGGCCAGCCTGGAAGGGGTTGACAGGCGGACAACAGCAGCCAGTCAAACAGGGGGACATATACACCAGGAAGCGGACTGAACACAAGCATCGGCCCGCGCGGTTTGCTGCTTTCAACGCCAGACCAACTCCGGGAATACGCCGCCGAAGCCCGTCCGCACTTCACACGCAGTTCTCTCACGTCGTGACCCTCGCACGCGCCTACCCCGCCGACGTCGCGCTGATGGCTCACACTGACCAGCCTCCCTCATAACCGTCCGCCATCCGAATCGCGCGCTACCATGCAAACGGTCCCCACGCCCTGCGGACGAAACCACCCCATGCCCCCCCCCCACCGCCACGACCTCCTCATCATCGGTGCCGGACCCGCCGGCTCCGCCGCCGCCATCCTCCTCGCCCGCCAAGGCCTCTCCGTCGCCCTCTGCGAACAAAAATCCTTCCCTCGCGAAAAAGTCTGCGGCGAATTCCTCGGCCCCCGCGCCCGCCCACTCCTCGCCTCCCTTGGCCTCCTTGAGGCCTTCGACGCCGCCGCCGGTCCGGCCATCACCCGCCTCCACGCCTGCTCCGCCCATCGCACCCTCTCCGCCCCGCTCCCGCCCGATCCCCACGGCCAACCCGCCCGCGCCATCTCCCGCGCCACCCTCGACGAGCTCCTCCTCGCCCGCGCCGCCGCCGCCGGTGCCGCCATCCATCAGCCCTGTCACGTCCAGAGCGTCACCGGCTCGCTCGCCACCGGCTTCACCGCCACCACCGACGCCGGCGACCTCCACGCCAAGACCCTCCTTCTCGCCCACGGCCTCGCGCAACGCGGCGACATGCAAGGCCCTCCCCTGCCGCAATCCCGCACCCGCGGTTACCTCTGCTTTAAGACCCACCTCACAAACTGCCCCCTCGATCCCTCCACCATCGCCATCGCCGGTGCCCCCGGCCTCTACGCCGGCCTCGTCCACTCCTCCCACGACCGCTGCTCCCTCGCCTTCGTCGTCAGCCGCCCCCGTCTCGCCCGCCTCGGCAACCGCCCCGACGACCACCTCGCCGCCCTCCGCACCGAAAACCCCGCCTTCGCCCGCCTCCTCCAAAACGCCGCCCGCAGCGACCCCTGGCTCGCCAGCGGCCCCCTCGACCCGGGCATTCGCGGTGCCTACCACGATGGCCGCTTCTTCGCCGGGAACGCCGCCGGCGAAGTCCACGCACTCGTCGGCGAAGGCATCACTCTCGCCCTCAACGCCGCCGCCCTCCTTGCCGACGCTGTCGCCCGGCACGGGCTCACCGGCGCCGCCGGCTTCGCGTACGCCCGGGGCTGGGGCCGCGCCTTCCTTCCCCGCTATCGCGCCGCGCAACTCTTCGCCAACGTGATGATGCGCCCCCGCGCCGCCGCCTGTGCCGCGGGCCTGCTCAGTGCGTGTCCGCCGGCGCTGCGATTCTGTGTCCGCTGGGCCGGAAAGTAGCCGAACGTCCGCGCGACCATTTCGTTTCCGGAAGCCGGTAGTTTACCATGCGTTTTCGCCGCAGCGGCGCTTCTGCCACCGGAGTTCACACACCTATGAAGCTCTTCACCAAGGGTCTGCTGCTTATTGCGCTGCCAGCCGGCTTTCAGTTGCTGGGGCTGCTCTTCGTCTTCAAGGTTCAGGCCGACGCCGCCGACGCGGCCGACAAATCCACGCTGAGCAAGCAGGTGCTGACCGCCGCCAACCGCGTGGAAATACCCATTCTGACGATCCAGGCGGACATCCGCCGCGCCGCGATCGTCAACGATCCCACCATGGGCAACGATCCCGCATTGTGGCACGATGTCGAAGATCGTGCCGCCACGCTGGTGGACCTCGTTGCCCACAACCCCCCACAGGCCGAGCACGCCCGCAAGATTACCGCCGACATCGAAGCCTTCCGCGCGTGGAGCATCGACATTGCCACACAAATCGCCAGCGGCAGCAGCGGCAGCGGCATGGCGCTGCAGCGCATCCGCGAGGGTTCAGGCAAACAAATCGTCGACCAGTTCCTTGAGGACATGGACTCCTTTCTCACCGAAGAGCGCACCCTCGACCGCGAGCGCGCCCTGGCCGCCGAGGCCGCCCGGCACCAGCAGATCATCGTCCTGATCACCGCCGCCGCCGTCGCCCTCGCCGCCAGCGGCCTGGCCGCCTATCTTTTCACGCGCAACGTCGCCGACCGCATCGAAACCCTCACCGCCAACGCCGGCCGCCTCGCCGACAACGTCGCCCTCGCCGCGCCCGTCCGCGGCAGCGACGAAATCGCGGAGCTTGACCGTGTCCTGCACCAGTCGGCCCTGCGCCTCGCCTCCGCCGACCGCGCCGAAGCGGGTTTTCGCGAAACGCTCGAAAAGCGTGCCGACGAGCTCGCCGCCGTCAATGAACATCTCCGTCAGCAGACCCAGGACAACGAGATGTTCATTTACAGCGTCTCCCACGACCTCCGCTCGCCGCTGGTCAACCTGCAGGGCTTCGGCAAGGAACTCGCGCTGGTGGTGCAGGATATCCGCGTCGATATCGAAGGCTCCGCGCTCCCGGAACAGCAGAAAAAGTCGATTCTCACCCTCATCGACCGCGACATGCGGGAGTCCCTCCGCTTCCTGCAAACCGCCGTCGGCCGCGCGGCGGGCATCATCGACGCCCTCCTGCGGCTCAGCCGCGCCGGCCGCGTCGAATACCGCCGCCAGCAGGTCGATGTCGCCGCCATTACTCGCCGTGTCGTCGATGCCATGTCCGGCTCGATTCGTGAAAAGGGCGTCACGATCACCGTCGGCGAGCTCCCCCCCGCCCTCGGAGACACCACCGCGATCGAGCAGGTCATCGGCAACCTGGTCGCCAACGCCGTCAACTACCTCGATCCCGCACGGCCCGGGGTCATCGAGATCGGCAGCCTGCCCGCTGCCCAGGACGCGACCCTGCAAACCTACTACGTCAAAGACAATGGCCTGGGCATCCCCGCCGCCTACATGGACAAGATGTTCCGCGCGTTCCAACGCCTCCACGGCGATGTCGCCAAGGGGGAGGGCATCGGCCTCGCCCTGATCCGCCGCGTCGTCGAACGCCATGGCGGAAAAGTCTGGGTAGAATCCGAAGAGGGCAAGCAAACTACCTTTTTTGTATCATTGCCCCCATGGACGCCCGAAGCCCCGGCGAGTCCCAACCCCACGGAGTGATCGTCATGCTAGCCAGCCCCCAATCCGTCAGCATCATCCTCGTGGAAGACGATGACGGTCACGCCACCCTCGTCGAGCGCAACCTCCGCCGCGCCGGCCTGTCCAATGGCTTCCAGCGCTTCAAGGATGGACAGGAAGCGCTCGACCATTTCCACACCCAGGACCCCTGCCCGGGCGGGCCCGGCGCCGCCTGCGTCGTCCTCCTCGATATCAAGATGCCGCGCGTCGATGGCATTGAGGTGCTGCGGCAGCTCAAGGCCAACCCCAAGACCGCGCCCCTCCCCGTGATCATGCTCACCACCACCGACGACCCGCGTGAAATCGACCGCTGCTACCAGCTCGGCTGCAACGTCTACATCACCAAGCCCGTCGAATATGACGCCTTCATCGAAGCCATCCGCCGCCTGGGCTTCTTCCTTCAGGTGGTCAAGCTTCCGCCCAACGGCGGCACGGGCAAACCCGCATGACGGCCGCCCCCCCCCATGTTCTCATCCTCGACGACGACGAGGGGATCGTCCGCCTGGCGCGACGCGCCCTGGAGCGCGCGGGCCTGCGCGTCTCCGCCACCACCTCCGCCATCGTCGCGCGCGAAGTGCTCGACAGCGGCGACCTTCCGCAACTGCTCATCCTGGATTATCAGCTCGATACGGCACAGACCGGCTTGGATTTTTTCCGCCACCTCCGCCGCCAGCAGGGCCCCGCCGCGGCCATTCCGGCGATCCTCGTCACCGGCTTCAGCGACGAATCGAAAATCATCGAAGCCCTTCGTGCCGGCATCGCCGACGTCATCCCCAAGGCCGGCGAATACCTTGATTACCTGCCCGAAGCCGTCTCC
>CALCHA010000155.1 GCA_937901265.1 uncultured Phycisphaerales bacterium | reverse complement strand
GTTCCACCGCCGGATTCCACAAGGGATCGTAATGGATCACCCTGTCCGCCGCCGTGAGGTTCAGCCCCGTCCCCCCCGCCTTGAGCGAAATGAGAAACAGCGGAACCTCGCCCGCCTGAAAATCATTGACCGGCGTTTCGCGGTCGCTGGTGCTGCCATCGAGCCGCACAAAGGGAATCTCCAGGCGATCGAGTTCCCGCTCGATGATGTCCAGCATCGACGTGAACTGCGAGAACAGCAGAATGCGCCGCCCCTCGGCAACCATCGCGGGCAGCATCTCCGCCAGCAGTTCCAGCTTGGCGGAATTCTTGACCTTGCTCGCACGCTCCAGCTTGACGAGCCGCGGATCGCAGCACACCTGCCGCAGCTTCAGCAGCGCGTCGAGAATGATAATGTGCGACCGCGAAAGCCCCTTCTTTTCGACTTCCATCCGCACCTTCTCCTGCATCGCCAGGCGGATCGTTTCATAAAGATCGCGCTGGTCGCCGTCCAGTTCGACGGCGCGGATGATCTCCGTCTTCGGCGGAAGCTCCTTGGCGACATCCTCCTTCCGCCGTCGCAGAATGAACGGCCGGATCCGCCGCGCCAGCGCCGAACGCCTATCCTTATCGCCGGCCTTTTCAATCGGGTCGCGGTAAATTTTGCGGAACTGCTTTTCGCTGCCCAGATAGCCCGGAGCCAGAAAGTGCATCAGCGACCACAACTCCCCCAGATGGTTTTCCATCGGCGTGCCCGTCATGCAAAGCCGGTGCGCCGCCGTCAGCGAACGCAAAATCTCCGCCGCCTTCGTCCGCGGATTCTTGATGTACTGCGCTTCGTCGAGAATCAGCAGATGAAATCCGTGCCGCGACAGCGTCTCCTGATCACGCGGCAGCAGCGCGTACGAGGTCACCACCAGATCATGATCGGGGATCTGCTCAAAATGCTCCTTCCGCCCCCCGCCATGCAGCACCAGCGTCCGCAGCCCCGGCGCAAAACGCCCCGCCTGGGCCCGCCAGTGCGCCATGAGCGACGTCGGCGCCACCACCAGCGAAGGCCCCGCCGCTCGCCCCTCGTTTTTCTCCCGCACAAGATGCGCCAGCACCTGCAGCGTTTTTCCCAGCCCCATGTCATCCGCGAGAATGCCGCCAAAGTGGTGCTCCCGCAAAAACTGCAGCCACGCCAGCCCCTCCAGCTGGTACGACCGCAGCGTGGCAACCAGGTTGTCCGGTGCCGCCATCGGGGTGATCCCCGCGAACGATTGGAGCTGCCCCGCCAGAGTTCGCAATTCCTCCGGCCCGCGCCACGGCGTGCCATCCTGCAAATCCACCAGCTCCGCCGCACGCAGCCGCGAGACCCGCAGCCGGTTGTGCGACATCGCGTCCGGATCAAATATTTCCGCCAGCGTCGCCGCGATCGCCCGCAGCCGCACACTCGGAAGCCGGACGATACGCCCATCCGGCAGCGTAAAAGAGACCGCCTCCAGCTTCGGGTTCGCCGCCTCCGCACTCTTGAAAAATGGCAGAATCGCCGGCAGAAACGGCAACAGATTCACCCGCTGCCCCTCAACAATGATCCCCAGCTCATACGAAAACCAATCCTCCCCTGACCCCGGTGCATCCGTCTGCGAATACCACTCCTCCACCTCCGCCGGACGAAACGGAAACGACGGATCGATCTCCACGATCCACCCCTGCTCACGCGCCTGCGGCATTATCTCGCCAATGAAACGCATCCAGTCCTTCTCCGTCGACAGCGAATAGCTCTGCTGCAGCTGGGTCGGAAAATCCGTAAAGAAAAACGATTCCGTCGGCAACAATCCCGTCTCGCCCAGCGCTTCCCGCAACCTTTTCTCCGCAGGGAAATTCCGGTGCAGGTACAACACCCCCGCCCCGCGCCGCACCGTCAGCCGACGCGCCGCTTCCCCCGCCGCCACCTGATGACCTTCATACGCAAACCGCAGCCGCGCTATGTCCCGGTGCGTGTGCGTCACCCGGTTCCACGCGTGCGGATTAAATGATGTGATCGGCCGCTTGAACGTCACCCGCTCCAGCCGCAGCACCGGCGTCGGCTGCAGATCTCGCTTTTCCACAACCTCCAGCGCCTGCGGTGCCGGTAGCGCCAGCCGATGCAGCGATTTCGCCATCATCGACGCCTGCTCCGCCGGTATCAGCGGCGCAAACAGCCACCGCGCCGCTACCGCCCGACGACCCGCCACCACCAGCGGACCACACCTGCGCGCCCCCTTGTCGTAATACCACGGCGGGTCCAGCGCAAATATCTCCGTCGCCGGCGGATCCACCAGAAACTGCGCCCGCTGCGACCCATCCGCAAGCTCCCTCCACACCGGTGCCGCCATCCGCCCCTCCCCCAGCTCCAACGCCCGCCCGCTCATCCGATTCCAGTACGCTCGCCCCGTCCCCACGATCTGTGCCAGAATCTCCGCCCCGAATTTCCCGCTCAACCCCACGCTGTTCGTGAATCCCCCCTGCCCGAACAGCTGCCGTAACAACGCCGCGTCCGC
>CALCHA010000154.1 GCA_937901265.1 uncultured Phycisphaerales bacterium | reverse complement strand
GCCCGCCCCCGGAAACAGCAGCGGATCCTTTTCGCCAAACGAAATCAGCGTGGGTTGCTGCAGTTCCTTCAGGCGCGGGACGTGGCGGGCGGCGGCGAGGTCCCCTTCGTGGCCGGGCAGCGCACGGATCATTTCCATGAGGCGGAAGCGGTTGGTCCGGGTCTGCATGTTGCGCAGGTAGCGTTGACGGAGGTCGGGGTAGAAGCGCGATTTGTCGACGTAGCCGATGTATTCCACGCCGCCGATGAGCTTTTCGGGGCGCGTGATGGTCATCAGCAGCTCGCCCAGCAGCGGCACGCGGAGCCAGCGGTACATCCGCGGCAGGGTCTGGGGATAGCAGGCGGGGTTGGAAAGGAGCAGGCGGCGGACGCGCGCGGGCTGCTCCTGCGCAGCAACGATGCACATGCCCCCGCCGAGGCTGTTGCCTGCAAAATCGGCCTGCGGAAGATGCAGGACCTCGAGCAGGGCGAAAAGGCCCGTCACCAGATGGTGCACGTCGATGGTGCCGCCCCAGCCGTGGTCTTGGGGCGCGCAATGCGTGCAGGCCAGGCCGGAGTAATCGACGAGAACCAGGTCATGTGTCGGCAGCAGCCACGGGGCGATGCCGCGGAAGGTGGCGATGGTGAGTCCCATCCCGTGAAGCAGCAGCAGGGCGGGACGGCTCGAGCCCGGCTGGCGTAAAATCCTGGCGAGCAGCGTTTTGTGATCGTGGCGCGTCTGCCAGGTGATCGCGGCACCGCCCTGGTCGGCCGTGGGGATCTCGGCCATGCCGCCGGCCGGGAGGTCGCGCGGGGGCGGGGCGAGGTCAAACCAGTCCCAGGCCAGTGGCGCGGGGGGCAGCGGCGCGGGCGTGTTCATAGGCACCTTCATCCGGGCGGCCGTGCGTTAGAGTGCACGTTCCAAAAACACGCGGCCTTCGAGTTCCTCGAGGGTGGCGATGCGGAACGCGCCCACTTCGGTAAACCCGCTGCGCTTGTAAAAGGCGGCCAGTTCGGGAATCTCCGCAGGGACCTCGGCACGCATTTTGGTGTAGCCGGCACCCCGCGCCTGGTCGGTCAGCGCCCGCAGCAGCAGCTTCCCGAGCCCCTGTCCCTGAAAGGCCTTCTTGACCACGATGCGGGCCGCTTCGCAGGCCTCTGCCGAGACGCGGCGATACCCCGCCGTGCCCGCGACGGCGACCGGATCGGCCGGCGTTGTTCCCCAGTCCGCGGCCACCAGAAAGCAGCCGGCGGGCGGGGCGAAGCGGGCATCGATCTCCTGCATGGCGTCCTGCACGTCCCCCTCCCAGGCGGCGCCGGGGGCACGGGTGGGATCGAGGCGCTTGACGACGATATTCACGAGGGTCTCCCGGAGAAGGTCTGCCGCGGCAACGGCGGCAAAAACATTGTAACGACCGCGTCGCGGCGGTGGGGGCTCGCGGGGTTTCTTCCCCGCCCGGCGGTTCAGTCGTGTTCCAGCGACAGCCCCTCCCCGAACTCCTGCCGCGGGGCGGCGGGGGCTGGCGCGGGCGGAGCCATCGCGGCACGTTTCACCGGCAGCAGGCGATAGACCACGGGATAAATCCCGCTGATGTCCTCCAGGGGCACGGTCCAGGGGGCATGGCTGGGATTGAGCGGCACCAGCCGCACCGCGGTGGCTTCGCCGGCGTGATCGCGCAGGAACTGGATGCGTTTGAACGTGGTGGCATAGTCGCCCGATTCGCCCATGCGCACGACGCAGTCGGTGCCGTCGTCGAGCGCGCCATCGCCGCTGCCGACAAAGAGAATGTCCCCCTCGTGGTAGTCGGGTTCCATGGAATCGCCGCTGACGCGCAGGGCGAAGAGGCAGGTGGGCATGTCGGGGGGAGCGTCGGGGCTTTCGGGCGCAGGGGCAGGCACGTAGGCATCGCCGACGCCGCGGGGATAGTCCATGTCGCCAAATGCCGTGGGGCGGCCGGCGGCGATGCGGTTGATGAGCGGAATCTGCCGCACGCCGAGCAGTTCCCCTTCAGAAGAGTGGCGGGCGGGGGGGGCCGGCGCAGCCTTGGTGTGAAGCAGGGCGTCGAGATCAATGGCGCCATCCTCCCGCCGAGGCAGGTTTTCATTGCGGCTGAGCAGGGTGCGAATGGTGGCCGGGGTGCGCAGCCAGTCGGCGGCGAGCAGCAGGGCGTCGGTCGGGAGCTCCAGCGCGTGGGCGAGGACGCGGAGCTTTTCTTCCGAGGGAGGCCCGACGAGCCGCGCGGTCTCGATGTTGGAGAGGTAGGGCTTGGAGATGCCGGTGGCGGCGGCGAGGGTGTCGAGGGTGAGGCCGCGGTCTTCGCGGCGGCGGCGCAGGGCGGCACCGAGGGCGGCGACCGAGGGGGGTCTCCAGCCTGCCTCCCAGTTTGGATGTTCGCTGGCCATGGGCTACTCCCGGTGAATGGGGCGATGATGGGCGAAGCGGTTGCGCCGGGCAAGGGCTTTCTGGGCAAGGGCCGCCGGGACTTCCTGCTCGTTGCGCAGTTCAAGGAGCAGGAGCGACCGGGCTTCCGCAAGGCGGCGGCGGATGGCGTGGATGGACTGGCTGTCGCTGGCGGCGAGGGCGCGGATGGTGATGCCCTCGATCCAGTAGGCCTTGGCCAGTGCGGCGACGGCGCGGGGAAGGCGGTCGGCATACAGGGCGGCCATGACGAAGGCGGGGTCGCTGAGGGTTTCGCGAAGGCGTTCGATGCGGCGCCGCATCTGCCGGGGGGTGCGGTGGTGCAGCAGGGCAAGTTCGCGCAACTCCATTCCCAGGGCGAAGTAAGCATGGGCCAAGGCACGCGTTTCAGGAGGCAAATGCTGGGCCCGCTGAATAAGGGTTTCGGTGGCAGCGCGGCGATGCAAACGGGCGCGCCCGCGGCCCTGCGCAGCGACGAGCGGAGGCGCAGGGCGGGCTTCATCGATCGCGCGAGGATGCGGGGGATCCGCCATCGCCTCGGTCGCCGCACCCGAACAGGGATCCATTTGCGAACTCGGCGCCATTTCTCTCGGCTGAATGGTGAGTCGGGCCATGACTGCTCCCTTCGTTACGTTACGCTGTGTATGATTGTACGCAAACAATCATACATTACAAGCAAGAACCGAACATTTTACGTACTCCTGGAGACGCGGACCGCCTTACGAAGCCGATGTCCCCTCGCGTGGGGGGGGCGTCGTCTCCGCCACTCCGTTCTCCGCTTCTCCGCGTTTAAAT
>CALCHA010000153.1 GCA_937901265.1 uncultured Phycisphaerales bacterium | reverse complement strand
CATCCTCCAACGGCGCGCAGCGCCTGCACGCGGAACTGGCCGTCCTGCGGCAGACCGTCCGGCGTCGTTACGGCGATGGCAGCCTGATTGGACGCAGTCCATCGATGCTGCGGGCGTTTGAACAGATCCAACTGGCCCAATCCTCAATGGCGCCCGTGCTGTTCGTCGGTGAACCCGGCAGCGGCAAGCAGCATCTGGCGCGCGTGCTGCACTATCAGAGCGCAGCGGGAAAAAAGGCGTTTGTTTTCGGCGTTTTGAACGAGTACTCCATCGCCTATCACATCGCGGAGCAATTGCATAAAAACGGCTGCGAAATGGGCTTTTCCCACTTGCCCGCGGAGAAGATTGAGCGGCGGGTGGTGAAGGCGGTCGAGAAGTTCTCGCCCAGGTTTCTTGCCCCCTGGGATGTGAGCAAGGATGAGGACATTGACGCCGCGTTCAAAAAGGCGGCAGAGCACTCGGGCACGTTCGACATCCTGATTCACTCCCTCGCGTTTGCCCCGGCTGAGGCCCTGCACAATCCGTTTCTGCAGACGACGCGGGAACAGTGGCGGACGGCGCTGGACATCTCGGCCTATTCGCTGCTGGCCATGGCGAAGGCCGCGCAGCCGTTGATGAACAAGGAGGGGAGCATCGTGACGATGAGCTACCTGGGGGCGGAAAAGTATATACCGATGTATAACGTGATGGCGGTGGCCAAGGCGGCGCTGGAGTGCACGGTTCGCTATCTGGCGGCGGAAATGGGGCGGCACGAAAAGCACATCCGGGTGAACGCGATTTCAGCGGGGGCGATCAAGACGATGGCGGCGCGGGGCATCGGCGACATCGACAAGATGATGGACCATTACACGGAGAAAGCGCCGTTGCCGTGGAACGCGGATGATGCGGCGACGCATGTGGGCAAGACCGCGTTGTGGCTGACCAGCGATCTTTCGACGGGGGTGACGGGGGAGACGGTGTATGTGGATGGGGGGTATAACATCGTGGGGTGGTAAAATGTTTCGGACCGGATTGCAGGTGCGACATGAAGATAGAGCGTTCGACAAGCGAGCGGTGGCGACGGAAGGCGGAGGCGGCGGTGCATCGGCGGTTTCCGCAATTTGGCGGGGATTCGCTGGGGGATGAGGTGCTGGAGGCCTATCCGCCGCATCCGGGGCGGCGGATGACGGAGGATGCGTTTTTGGGGTGGGTGAAGGAGCGGACGCGCGCGGAATGGGTAAACGGAGAAGTGACGATGATGTCGCCAGTGAATGCCGAGCATGACAACATCCAGGGTTGGTTGATGACGGTCCTGCGGACACTGGTGGATGAGGGCGAGCTCGGGAAGGTTTTCGGGGCGGAGTTTGCGTTGCGGTTGGCGCACCTGCCCAGTCATCGCCTGCCGGATTTGTATTTTGTGTCGGAGGGAAAGCTGGCGGGGCTGCAGCGAACGTTTTTCATGGGGCCGCCGGATCTGGTGGTGGAGGTGGTGTCGCCGGACTCGATCGAGCGCGACTACAAGGAGAAATTCGCGGACTATGAAAAGGCGGGCGTCGGGGAATATTGGGTTGTGGATCCGCTGGAGCGGCGTGTGACCGTGTGGCAGCAGGGGCGTGGAAAGTTCAAGCGGATCGCGGAGAAGGAAGGGGCGATTCATTCGGCGGTGCTGCCGGGGTTCCTCCTCAAGCCGGCGTGGCTCTGGGGGACGAAGCTGGTGAAGGTGTCAGTGGCCCTGCGGGCGATGGGCGTGAAGTGATGCACACACGGGTCGAGCGGGCTGAGACGGGGGTGTTGCTGGCGGCGGAATATCTGCGGGCGGGCGAACTCGTGGCGTTTCCGACGGAGACGGTGTATGGGCTGGGGGCGGATGCGCGGCGCGATGATGCCGTGCGGAAAATCTTCGCGGCCAAGGGGCGGCCTTCGGGAAATCCGCTGATCGTGCATGTGGCGGATCCGGCAGACGCGCGGCCGGCGGCGGGGCTGACGGCTCACTGGCCGCTGGTGGCGGAGAAGCTGGCGAAGCGGTTCTGGCCGGGCCCGCTGACGCTGATTGTACCGCGGGGTCCGGGCCTTTCGGCACTGGTTTCCGGGGGGCGGCACACGGTGGCGTTGCGTTGTCCGGGGCATCCGGTGGCCGATGCGCTGCTGCGGACATTCGGGGGCCCGCTGGCGGCACCCTCGGCAAATCGCTCGGGTTTCACCAGTCCGACGACTGCGGCGCATGTGCGGGCGGAGCTGGAGGGGCGCGTGCCGCTGATCCTTGATGGCGGGGCGTGCCAGATCGGGCTGGAATCGACGGTGATCGATATTTCGGAAAATGTTCCGACGGTGCTGCGGCCCGGGGCGATCACGGTGGAGATGCTGCGGGAGGCGATCGGCGGGGTGCAACTGGGGATGACGACGGTGCGATTGGACGAATCGGCGGCGAGCCCGGGTCTGCATTCGCGGCACTATGCCCCGCGGACGACGGCGTACCGCTTTACGCGGGCGCAGTGGCCGCTGGCGCAGCAGTATGCCGCCGCACGAAAACCGGTGGGGCTTTTGTCGATCTCGGAGGTGGTCTATCTGGCGGCGCCGCACGAAACGATGCGGATGCCGGCGGATGAGACGGCCTATGCGCGGGCGCTATATGGGGCGCTGCGCGAGGCTGATGAATGCGGCCTCAACGCGATTCTGGTGCTGATGCCCGAGGAGCGCGGCGGTATGTGGATGGCGATCCAGGATCGCCTGACCCGCGCCACCGAACCGATGCCCGGGTGACGGAACTTTCCGCATTTGTACAAAACAGGCGTGACGTTTTTATGATTCCTCAGCATGGGCAGCTTGAGATTTCCCGCAGTCGCCTGCGCAACAACCTCACTCTTCTGCGCGAGCGCGTCGGCGCGCCTACGGCCCTTTGCGCGACGATCAAGGCGGACGCTTACGGACATGGCGTGGCGGAGGTCGCGGGGCTGTTGCGCGAGGCGGGGGTGGAATGGATTGCCGTGTACACGCTCGATGAGGCGGCGGAGCTCGGCGCGGCGAACCGGGTGCTCATGCTCGCCCCGATGGTGCTGGGTGATGCCTCCGACGCTCCGCCACAAATCCCTGGAAATGTGCGGGTAAACCTCACTGATGCCGACTCTGCGCGGGCGCTTTCGGCGGCGGCGGTGGAACGCGGATGGGCGCCGGTGAAGGTGCACGTGCAGATGGACGTGGGGCTGACCCGCGCGGGCATCGATGCCGGCCAGGCGGGTGATCTCGCGGATCTCATCGCCACGCTGCCAGGGTTGGAACTGGAGGGCCTCTTCGGCCATTTTTCCCATGGGGATGTGGCGGGACATCAGGCGACGATTGAGGAGCTGGCCAGTTTCCGCGAACATGCCGCGCCGATGAAGGCGCGACACCCGGGGATGTTGTTGCATTTGCAGAATTCGGGCGGGGCGTGGCATGTCGGCGGCGCGGGGCTGGACATGGTGCGTATCGGTATCGCGATCTATGGGCTGCAGCCATCGATGGCGGAGCCGATCGCGGGCCTCGAGCCCATTGCCCGTGTCACCGCGCCGATTCTTGCGATTCACGAGCGGGCGGCGGGCACGGGTGTGGGTTATGGCCATGTGTTTCGCACACGGCGGGCGAGTCGCATTGCGGTGGTGCCGGTGGGCTACGCCGACGGCTATCCGCGGGGGATGACGAATCTCGGCGCCGTCGTGCAGCTTGGTGCGGCGACGGTTCCGCTGGTGGGCCGCGTGTCGATGGACCAGATCACGCTCGACGTCACCGATGTGCCGGCGAAGGTGGGCGACCGCGTCACGGTGATCTCGGCCGATCCGGCGGCGGCGAACTGCGTCGATCGGCTGGCGGTTGCGGTGGGGACGATCGGCTACGAACTTGCGACGCACTTCGGTTCGCGCCTCTCGAGAATCATCGTTCCCTGACGACAGGAGTTGCCATGCGGGTCCTCATCACGCGTCCCATTCCGGAGACCGGTGTAGCGCTGCTGCGCGAGGCGGGGCATGCGGTGAACGTGCTCCCGCATGATCGGCCAGCCTCGCCGGAGGAATTGCGCGCGGCATCGGAGGGGGTGGAGGGGTTGTTGACGATGCTGACCGACAAGGTTGATGCGGCATTTCTGGCGGAGCGGCCGCGGCTCAAGGCGATTGCGAATTATGCCGTGGGGTTCAACAACATCGATGTGGGCGCGTGTACGGAGCGGCGGATTGGCGTGACCAACACGCCGGACGTGCTGACGAGCGCCACGGCGGAGGTGGCTTGGACGCTGCTGATGGCGGCCGCGCGGCGGGCGGGCGAAGCAGAACGGGCGCTGCGTGCGGGTCTCTGGGATGGGTGGGGCCCGCTGCAGTATCTGGGTGTGGATGTGGTGGACCAGACGCTCGGCGTGGTGGGTGCGGGGCGGATCGGGGCGCGTTTTGCGCAAATGGCCGCCGGTTTCAACATGCGCCTGCTCTATTGCAACCGCCGCCCGAGCGTGGCGATGGAGGCGCTGGGCGCGACGCTGGTGTCGTTCGACGAGCTGCTGGCGCGAGCGGATTTCGTGTCGCTGCATGTGCCGCTGACGGCGGAAACGCGACACATGATGGGGGCGGCGGCATTCTCCCGGATGAAGCCCAGCGCGGTGCTGATCAACACGGCACGCGGGGCGGTGATTGATGAGGCGGCGCTGGTCGAGGCGCTGCGGCGGCGGCAGATTTTCGCGGCCGGGCTGGATGTGTTTGATGAGGAACCGAAGCTCCATCCGGGCCTTTATGAGCTGGAAAACGTGGTGATTTTGCCGCATATCGGTTCGGCGACGGTTCGCACGAGGCAGGTCATGTCGCGGCTCGCTGCGGAGAATCTCCTGGCGATGCTGGGCGATCGGCGGCCAAAGACGCCGGTGAACCCCGAGCTGTGGGGCTGAGGTCGGCCTGCGCCGTCATCCCGCGCCGACTTTGCCGCGGAGATGCACCATGAGAATCGTGAGATCGCTTGGCGTGACGCCTTCGAGGCGACCGGCCTGTCCGACGGTGGCGGGGCGGAACTTTTCGAGGGCCTGCCTGGCCTCGGTGCGCATCTCCGCCATGCGTGCGAAGTTGAAGGCGGCGGGGATGGTCTTGCTCTCCCACTCGCGCATGCGCAGGGCGGCCTGCTTTTCGCGCCCGATATAACCGGCATATTTCGCCTCGATGTCCACCTGTGTCCATACGTTCTTGGGTGCGCCGGCGGCGGGGAGGAGCTCGCGCAGGGTCTGCACCGGCACATCGGGCCGGCGGAGATAATCGAAGGCGGTGGTGCCGCTGGGACCCAGGGCGAGCCGCGTGGTGGTGAGCAGGCGCATCAGTGCATCGATGTCGGCCAGCTTCCGCTGGAGCTTTGCCAGGCGCGGGGCCTGGGCCAGGCCGAGGGCGGCACCCAGCGGGGTCAGTCGCTGGTCGGCGTTGTCGCTGCGCAAGGTAAGGCGGAATTCGGCGCGGCTGGTGAACATGCGGTAGGGCTCGGTGGGCGTCTTGGTGATGAGATCATCGATCATCACGCCGAGGTAAGCTTGATCGCGCGAGAGCACGAAGGGCCCTTCGCCGCGGATTTGCCGGGCGGCGTTGATGCCGGCAACAATGCCCTGTCCGGCGGCCTCTTCATAGCCGGAGGTGCCGTTCAGTTGCCCGGCGAAAAAAAGCCCGGCGACGCGGCGCGTTTCCAGCGTGGCGTCCACCTGGTGCGTGGGCGAAAAATCATATTCAACGGCATAGCCCCAGCGCAGCACGCGCGCGTTTTCCAGCCCGCGAATGGAACGGATGATCTCGATCTGCACGTCTTCAGGAAGGCTGGTCGAAATCCCGTTGCAGTAGATCTCCGGGGTTTCGAGGCCTTCGGGTTCAAGAAAAACCTGGTGCTTTTCGCGATCAGCGAAGCGGACGACCTTGTCCTCGATGGAGGGGCAATAGCGCGGGCCGCGGGATTGAATTTGGCCCGAGTACATGGGCGCGCGGTGAAGATTGGCACGGATGACTTCGTGCGCGCGGGCGTTGGTATAGGTGATGTGCATCGGCACCTGCGGCAGCAGGGGAAACCGCGCAGGGTTGGTCATTTCCGAGAAAGGCACCGGAGGATCGTCGCCGGGCTGCTCTTCGATGCCGGAGAAATCGATCGAGTCTTTGGCCAGACGCGGAGGCGTGCCGGTCTTGAGGCGGCCAAGTTCGAAGCCCATGGAGAGCAGCGCGGCGGAAAGCCCGCGTGCGGTCTGCTCGCCGACCCTGCCCCCTTCGGTTTTCTTCTCACCGGTGTGCATGAGGGCCCGCAGGAACGTTCCCGTGGTGACCACGACGGCCCGCGCCGCCAGTTCCCGCCCCGACTCCAGCACCACCCCGCGGATCGCCGAACGTTGAAAACCCGATGCCGAAGGATCCGCCGGGCCATCGGCGAGAAGAAAGCGATCCACAATGCCCGCAACCACAGTCAGATTCGCACACCGCTCGCGGAGCAGCTGCTGCACGGTGCGGGCATATTTGTACTTGTCTGCTTGGGCGCGGGGCGACTGCACCGCGGGGCCCTTGCTGCGATTGAGCATGCGAAACTGGATCCCGGCGGCGTCGATCGCCTCGCCCATCAGGCCGCCGAGGGCGTCGATTTCACGGACCATCTGCCCCTTCGCGAGGCCGCCGATTGCGGGGTTGCAGGACATGCGGCCGATGGCGGCGGGATCCATGGTGACCATGGCGACGCGGCCGCGGTCGCCCAGAAGATGCGAGGCGGCCCAGGCCGCTTCGGCACCGGCGTGGCCGCCGCCAATAACAAGAACGTCAAAAGAATCGGACATCTTGGTCAGTGTAGCAAACGCCGTCGCCCTACTCCATTTCATGCCAGTTGGGGCCGATGCCGACATCCACGCGAATCGGCACCCGCAGGGCCATGGCCCCCTCCATTTCGCGGCGCACCATGTCGACGGTGTCCGCCGCGCGCTCGGCGCTGCACTCGAAGACCAGCTCGTCGTGAATCTGCATGAGCATGCGGACCTCCTGCGGCCGCTGCATCAGCAGGCGGTGAATCTTGACCATGGCCACCTTGATGAGGTCGGCAGCGGAACCCTGGATCACGGAGTTCAGCGCGGCGCGCTGGCCGAACTGTCGACGCGACTGGTTGGGCGAGTGGATATCCGGAATCGCCCGGCGGCGGCCGAGGATGGTGGTGACGTAGCCATGGGCCATCGCCTCCTGGATGCACTGATGGCTGAAGGCCTCGATGGCGGGGAATCGCCGGCGATAGGCGGTGATGTATTGATTGGCCTGTTCCTGCGGAATCTTCAAAACTTGCGAGAGGCCGAAGCCAGTCTGGCCGTAGATGATGCCGAAGTTGACGGTTTTGGCGACGGCGCGCATTTCGGAAGTGACGTCCGCCTCGGCCACATTGTTGATTTCCGCCGCCACCATGCGGTGCACGTCCTTGTTCTGTGCAAAAGCCTCGACCAGCGCCTTTTCCTGACAGTAATGGGCGAGCATCCGCAGCTCGATCTGCGAATAATCCGCGGAAATGAGGATGTTTCCGGGGGCGGCGATAAACGCCCGGCGAATCTCCCGGCCGATTTCCGTCCGCACCGGAATGTTCTGCAGGTTCGGATCGCTGGAGGAGAGCCGGCCCGTCTCCGCCACGGTCTGGTTGAAGTGGGCGTGCACCCGGCCAGTGCGCGGGTTGGGCAGGCCCGCAAGCGTATCGAGGTAGGTGTTTTTCAATTTCGAAAGTGAGCGGTATTCGACGATCAGCGCGGGGACAGGATGGCGATCTGCCAACTTTTCAAGAACCGTAATATCGGTGCTTGGGCCCGTCTTGGTCTTCTTGATCACGGGCAGCTTCAATTGGTTGAAAAGCACATCGGCGAGCTGCTTCGGGGAATCCTGGTTGAACTCGACCCCCGCCGCAATGCGGATGCGCCCCCGCAGATCCACCAGCTTGTTTTCAATCTCGCCGCTGAGCGTCTTGAGCAGACCCGCATTGATCACGACCCCGAAATACTCCATGTCGGCGAGGACCTGCACCAGCGGCATTTCTACGTCGTAAAAGAGCTTTTCGCCACCAGCTGGACCAAGTTGGGGATGCAGAACTTCCGCGAGGCGAAGGGTGACGTCGGCATCCTCCGCGGCATAGAGAGCGGCGCGGGCGATGGGGACATCGGCGAAGGAAACCTGCTTGGCGCCTTTGCCGATGAGATCGGTGATGGGGATCGGGCGCAAGCCCAGAAGGTCGGCGGCGAGGGCGTCCATGCCGTGGGAAAGGCGGGAAGAATCGATGACATAGGAGGCGACCATGGTATCGAAATGAACGCCATTTAGTTGGATGCCAAAATTGCGGAGGGAATTGATATCGTATTTAAGGTTCTGGCCAACCTTGAGAATGGCTGCGTCGGAAAGGAGCGGTCCGAGGCATTCGCGGACGACCATTTCGTCGAGTACCGGATCGGCGGCACCCTTGACCGCGACGTAATAGCCGGTGCCAACCCTGGCGGAGAGCGAGATGCCGCAGAGGCGTGAAGCCATCGAACCGAGGGCGTCGGTTTCGGTATCGACGGAGAGCCACGCCGGACGCCTTCCCGCCGCCTGGGCTTCCGCCACTTGGCTGCGCAAGGTGGTCACCATGGCATCGAGGGACTCGGGCGTGTTCACCAACTGGTAGTCGCCGACGACGGATTGCAGACTTCCGGACAGCGGTGGGGGGGTGAGGTCGGAATCGGTCTGCTGGGCTTGTTCGGGGGTGACTGTGGCGAGAGTGATCTGGTCGTAGTCAGTCGGCGCCGGGTGGGTGTCCGGGCTTTGATGGAAGGGACCG